>JAFGOM010000022.1 GCA_016926505.1 Methanospirillaceae archaeon | reverse complement strand
GCACAGATCTCCGGTGATATCGTCACCCATACCGACTGGGTCAGAAAGGAGACCGGAGGCATATTCAGTTCAACCGTATCAATAATATGGTCAGATAGAATCTTTTTGTATCCATTGACTGCTTCGGTTACTGAGACACTGCCAAAATGCAGACTGTATCCGGAATAATTTCTGGTCTTGTTCACTTCTGTGATACTGATATCGCGGGTCATAATGACACGGGTATGGTAGGAGATATCTGTTTCCATTACACGGATCGTCTGGAGGGATCGGTTCCAGTCGGTGACTAAAAACCGCCTTCCCTGATGGAGGAGAATTGCACCGGGATGTGCCTCACGGTGTGCCTGTCCGGTATTGAGCGTCTCAAGTACCCCCTCCTGTGAGAGAACGGTATACGTATCCGAGGTGGAGATACCGTTGAGGCTGACAAGATCACAGGCACGTCTTGTTCCGGCATACACAAATCCGTGGCCGGTCTCTGCAATCAGTTTTGTTCTCGTATGGGCATCAAGGATGAGCGGAAGATCCCTGCCAAAGAATCCGATATCGCCATCAGGGGTTACCGGCAGTTCTGATGCGGCACACAGAAGGTGACCGGCAACGATATAGGGATTTTTGGTATCAATGATGGCATGCTCATGGGATCTCCCGAAAAATTCCCCGGGATGGTGTACAAAGTACTGATCAAGTGGATTTTGTGCTGCAACTAATATGGCAAGTGCGTCCCTCCCGCTTCTCCCGGCTCTTCCTGCCTGCTGCCAGGTGGATATCATGGTCCCGGGATATCCGGTAAGAATGACGGTGTCAAGTCCCCCGATGTCAATACCCAGCTCCAGTGCGTTTGTTGAGATGATCCCCCTGATCTTCCCGGTTTTTAAGGAATCTTCAAGGTATCTGCGTTCTTCGGGGAGATATCCTGCCCGGTAGGCCCGAATCGGTGCATCTGATCTTTTGTTCACCGCTTTATACCGATCCTGTGCCCAGGTTGCAATAAGTTCGGTTATCGTACGCGAACCGGTAAAACAAAGTGTCTGAAATCCTGCCTGGACAGATGCGGCAACAAGGGCAGCACTCTCAGAGAACAAAGAACGCTCTTTTATCCTGTTTTTGTATGGGTTATAGAGGATGAAATACCGGTTACTGCCGGGCGATCCGTCTTTTGTGATTGTGATACAGGGTTTTCCAATGAGTTTCTCTGCGAAATGCGATGGATTCGCAAGTGTTGCAGAGGCAAGAACAAAAACCGGATCAGATCCATAATACCTGCAGATTCTCCGCAGCCTTCTGATGAGAAACGCCATGTGACTTCCGAATACTCCCCGGTACTGGTGCGCTTCATCGATGATGATGAGTGATAATCCCTGGAAAAAACGCTGCCACTGGTGGTGCCACGAGAGGATATGATGAATTTCATAAGGATTGGTTACGATGAGCCGTGCATTTTTCCTGATTGCAGGACGAAAGGATCGGGGGGTATCGCCATCGTAGATTGCTGCTGCAAGATCAATACCGATATCAGTACCGATTGCCTCAAAGGTTTTTTTCTGATCCTGTGCCAGTGCTTTTGTGGGATAGATGGCCAAAGCCGTAGCGCCGGGATCTTCTATCGCACGAGCTGCATACGGAAGAATGAATGCCAGTGTCTTTCCTGATGCGGTAGCGGTACAGAGGATGACACTGGATCCATCTCTTGTTGCATGAAATACCTCGTACTGGTGGGAATAGAGTGTTATCCCCTTTTTTTTCAGATAATTCCTGATTTTTAGGGGAAGGTTTTCTCCTGTCCGGTATGATGGATTACGTGCGGGAATCTTTTTTGTATGTACTATATACGGAGAGAACCGCTCATCAGCGGAGAGCGTTTCAAGAAAAGAACTGATCTCCATAGGCGAGTTCCCTGAAATAAAAGAAGAGTTTTGCAAGGGATATGATATCCTGCTGGTTATGGTACACAATCGGAATGAGGGGACCCGGGTTCTCTTCGATGAGATAGGTCTCATACCACTGTGGCACCATAGCCCCCGGAATATCCTCCTCGCGCCAAAATTTCAGGATCTCCTCTTCCAGCGTGACAAGCCGGCAGTTATGCAGTTTCTTTTTGTAGTAATGCCGTGCAAAAAAGAGAAGATCGTAATGAGTAGCAGAAAGAACGAACGGGATGTCGTAGTACCCAAGCCTGCTTTGGATAAAAGGGATATCAAATGCTCTCCCGTTAAAGGTAACAAAAACAGTATTTTCACTGATATTATCCAGGAATGCTGCTAAAACCGATGCCTCTTCATTGATATCCCGTGCAAGATACTGGCTGACTTTCAGACATCCGTCTTTCATAACTCCGGTTCCAATAAGAAAAAGGGGACGGGAGAAGATTCCCAGTGTCTCAATATCAAGAAAGAGAAATGAGTCAGGAGGATACTCGCAGGAGGTAAGCAGGGTCGCCGGGTGGGAGTATCCATGCCATCGGATTATCTCGTCCATGAGCCGTACTCCTCCATCCTCTATAATTTGGATTTTTTTTTCTGCACTGTCAGCGTACTTTCGTATGTATCTGAGATCCGGGATGGTTCTGCATCCCCTTCTTTTAAAGAACTCTGCTCTCTTTTTTCCAATCCCGGTAACCAACGTGAGGTCTCTTGAAATAATCGCCTTAATCTCCTCTGTACAATGGTTTGGGGGATCAATCGGTTGTGTCGTATGTACGAGGTAACAGGATCCAAGAGATGTCTTTTTCTCCTCTCCACTGATGGCATCAGGTACAGACAAACCCTCGTATTTTGTCAGGAGTCTGAGAAGATGCCCGATACAATCCTGGTATACCGACTCCATGACCGCATTGGGATGCAGCCCGAACCGAAAGGAATTATCATGCTGAATAACCTGGTAATCACGGTTTGCATCGGTCTCATTGCGAAACTGCCGGCTGACTGCACAAAACGATATTCCTGATGACATCTCCTCTCTATAGCATCGGGAAGAGTTCTATAAAAAGCAAAAGCCCTGCAGGGTGAAAGTATTCTTCTTTCTTAAAAGAGAAAAGGTCAGGAACCTTAAGCCGCTATTACTTCTGCCTTGCGGTGAGTTCACGTACCGCTTCTATAGCAGTATCATAGGCGATCTGCAGGGCTGTAGGATGGTTTTGGATACCATGATGAATGTCAAGGGCGTTTGCAAGGATATTTCCCTGGTAGGTAAATCCAAGATTGTTTATAATAGCCTGTACTGACGGAAACGCTGCATCAAAGACTGAATCAATGTCCATCCCTGCTGTTGAGAGAAAGAAAGCAAGATGCCTGCTGATATGCTCAGGAGAGTACGACATTGTCTTTCTAAAGCACCGGTTTGCCCAGATATACTGGGCACGGTCGATAAACCCTTTTAGTTCAGCGGTAACGGTCATACTGTAGATGGGACTTGCGATAGCAAGGATATCAACATTGTCCATGATACGCTCAAATACACAAGTCAGGTCATCGGACAGGACACATTCTCCTGTTTTATGACAGGTATTGCACCCGCGGCATGAAGAATACGAGAGATCCTTTAGTATAATCTTCTCAAAGACGGCACCTGCAGATTCTGCACCTGACAGGAACCGATCAAGAAGTTGTTCGGTGTTTCCATGCCGGTGAGGACTCCCCAATATCCCGAACACAGAGATCTTCCCTTCCATCATCTCACTCCTCTCTCTCGTTTCTCCTGCAACGCTCGTATGATCTCTCCTGCCATGGCCACTGCCTTTTTCTGTGCACGAGGATGGGAGAGTATTGCTCCTTTCTCATCTACATTGTTGATGAGCAGGTATCTGATATCGCGGTTTTTTATATCGATAACATGGAAAAAACAGGTAATAACCGGCAGTGATGCATCAAATACATAATCCCAGTTCTGTCCTGCGGTTGAGATAAAGAGACCCATGCGCATTCCCTGTTGCTCCGGGGGCGTCACCGGAAGGTGAAGAACATATTTCCGTGACCGGAAGAGCTGTGCCCGGTCAATGAGTGCCTTTGCCTGCGAGCAGATACTCATACAGTAGATCGGGGCGGCGAGGATGACACAGTCAGCGCTGGTAATTTTGTCATAGATGGTGTCAAGATCATCATGGATAACACAGCGGTTTGTCTTTTCACACGAGTTGCATCCCCTGCAGGGGAGGATATCTGACTGTACAAGCACGATCTTCTCGGTAGAAACTCCCGGCCAGCCTTCCATTGCTTCGAGAACCCAGTCAAGCAGTGTCTCTGAGTTGCCGTGCCGTCGCGGACTTCCGGCAAATGCCAGTATTGAGTATGTCATAGCGTTTTTAACCGGTAATACTAAAAAAAGGGAATTTATACGTCAGCTCAGATGTTCTTAAAGCAGAGATAGAAATCCTTGCATTCGTATCCTTCTGTTACGCGTTTATCAGCTTCAGCAGTGGTCTTTGGGGGAGGAACAACCACCTTGTCCCCGGGCTGCCAGTTTGCCGGTGTTGCCACCCCGTATTTGTCTGATGTCTGAAATGCCTTTACGAGCCTGATGATCTCAGGAATATACCTGCCGTTTGAGAGCGGGTAGTAGATCATGGCCCGCATCATACCTTTGTCATCGATGAAAAAGACTGCACGGACTGCTGCGGTACTGCTCTGTCCGGGATGGACCATGCCGTACAGGCTGGCCACATTCATATCGAGATCGGCGATAATGGGGAAGGGGATCTCAACACCCATCTTCTCTTTGACGTTTCGTGCCCAGGCGATATGGGAATGGACACTATCGATGGAAAGCCCGATGAGTTTGACGTTTAATGCGACAAACTCGTCATGGGCTTTTGAGAACGCAATAAATTCAGTAGTGCAGACGGGAGTGAAATCGGCAGGATGTGAGAAGAGTACTACCCACTGGCCACGGAGATCAGATAATTTTAATGGTCCGTGTGTCGTTACCGCCTCAAAATCAGGGGCCGGTTCACCCAGTGTCGGGAATGCAACAAAGTTCTGGGGTTCATCGTCTTCGTACATGTGTATCTCCAGTCATTTCATCAGTTCTTCTTCGATAACCTTGCCATTGACGTATGCAGGCATTCCGGCAAGAAGGTAGGCAACCCGGAGTGCTTCTTCCACCTCGTCCTTGGTGACACCTAACGCATGGGCTCCCTGCATCTGTGCCTTAATGGCATGCTGATCCCGTAATGCTGCGGCAATGGCAATGGCGATCAGTTTTTTTGTTTTTCTGCTCAGTGCCCCGTCATCCCAGACCATCTGGTCAAGTTTCATCACCAGAGCAAAGATATCAGGATCTGACTTCTCCAGATCCTTCAAAATCCGTGGAACTTTTCCTATCTTTTTTTCCAGTTCCTTTATCTGTGAGTCCATGGGTCTCACCCGGTGCGTACCATCGGTTCGCCGCAGCAGACAAGTTCTCCGCCGCCGACTTCCTGAACCACGACGATGTTGCCACAGATCTCACATTCGTAGATCTCTCCGACTTTCGAGACGTTTACCATACTATCACCTCAAAATTAACAATTTTTTCGTGCGATTCCAACAGGATATAAGAGATAATATCCCTTATAATGGATATTTATTCTCTTTTCGGAGGATTTTTTACGTCTTCCGGGCTCTTTATATCAGACCTGATATGGGTCATGGGAAAACAGTTATACATCTCACACGAGCATGAGGGACAGATTCGTAAGTCCTGCTCTGATTCTGTCATCTCATACGTCATACCGCAGTCAACACAGACATACTTCCCTGGTCCGACCTTTGATCCTGCTTTTACTTTGTTCTGTTCTGTCATAGGCATTACCAATAGATACTTCCTCATGGAACCTATTTAATTGTAATTCCTTAATATCTATTTTAAAAAATATTTTTAAATACACATCTCTTCATATTGCTAAAATTAAAACGAAATTGATATATGCCTGTTCTGATTACTCCTATCATAGCCATATGACCAGCAATATTATTGCGCTCCTGGGCAGTCCGTTATCAGGTGGGAACACCGCGAAATTACTTGATAAAGCCATTTGTGGAGCAGAAGACAGCGGGTGCACGGTTACAAAAGTAATAGTGCCCAATCTCACGTTCTCCCCCTGTGAGGAGATAAACAACTGTCTCATCGAGGAGAACTGTTTCTTTGATGATGATATTACTCCCTTGTATCGTCAGTTTAAGACAATGGACGGGCTTATCATCGCAACACCTATTATGACCATGGGAGTTCCCGGAGCATTAAAATCATTCATGGACCGATTCCAGGTCTTTTACAATGCCAAGTATGTCCGGAAGAACCCGCTCGTCTCAAAAGAGAAGAAAAAAAAGCGGAAAACTCTTCTTATATCGATTTCAGGTCTCAATCTTCCTGATAATTTCGTTGGTCTGAAGATGACCGTTGATGCGTTCTGTGATATTATTGACTGCCGTCAGGCTGACGAGCTCCTGATTCGTGACATGGATACAAAGAAAAACCTTGATTTGTTCCCTGATCTCCTTTCCCTGGCATATGAGAAAGGACACAATCTTGGTCTCATGATCCAGTAAATTCACTTTTTACGGAAAAAAACCGGTTATACCAGGAATCCTTCTTCCCGCAGGGAAAGATATCCGCTTTTGGTAACCACCAGGTGATCCAGGAGATCAATACCCAGTATCTTCCCGGCCTCTGCGAGCTGGGCAGTTACTCGCTTATCCTGTTCTGATGGTGTCAGGGTTCCGGAAGGATGATTATGAACACAGATGATGGATGCTGCCCGGTCGGTGATGGCATCAGCAAAGACCTCACGGGGATGGACGAGACTATGGTTGAGTATTCCCATGGTGATAATCCGTTTCTGTATCACCTCCCCTGCTCCGTTTAAGGTGATACAGAGGAATAATTCCTGCATTCTGTTCCTGATGTCGGCGACTAAGGGTAAGATATCTTCCGGATGCGTAATTTTAACCGGGATGTCATCAGGCCTGATTCCATACCTGCGTGCAAGTTCAAACGAAGCGACGAGGACGGAGGCCTTTGTCGGACCGATCCCTTCGATTGAGAGGAGCTCTTCATACGATAACATACCCCCGTTCTGCATCTGCCGGGCAAGCCGGGAGGATATCTCCCTTACATCGTGATCCCGTGTTCCCTTCCCGATAATCGCAGCAAATAGTTCCTGATCTGAGAGGGCAAAAACCCCCTTTCTTGCAATCTTCTCCCGCGGCCGGTCCAGGTTCTCTATCTCACGCATCCGTTTCATGCAAAAGTGGTTTTTAACTCATACCACTTGAGGATACCCCCGGGATGGGACTCCCGGTTTCATCTCACGACCAATATCTGTTACATTCGGATCATGACACGGATCATGACACCGGTTTTTCACACCGATAGATCAGGGCATCTGCCGTAAAAGATATTAGAGGATCTCTCACACATATGACCTATGAGTACTGATGAGAATGTTATGGCTGCATTTGCCGGTGAGTCCCAGGCAAGCAGAAAATATCTCTTTTTTTCAGAAAAAGCAGAAGAAGAGGGATTAAAGAACATCGCAAAACTCTTTCGGGCAGCATCTGAGGCTGAGACGATTCATGCAAAGAAGCTTCTCTCCACTGCCGGAATGATCGGTTCTACCGAAGAGAATCTCTCTGCTGCCATTGCCGGGGAGACCCACGAGTTCACTACCATGTACCCCGGATTTTTGGCAGGAGCTGAGAAGGATGGGAATGCCGCTGCAAAAACTATCTTTACGTTTGCAAACAAGGCTGAAGAAGTGCATGCAGGTCTGTATGAAGCAGCACTCAAGGCAGTGAAGGATGGAAAGGATCTGGTGGCGTCACGAATCATGATCTGTCCGGTCTGTGGTAATGTCGTCATTGATGAAGTACCGGATCGCTGCCCCATCTGTAACGTCCCTGGAAAATCCTTTAAAGAGATAACGATCTGAAAAACAGGGATTCTTTTTTTTCCGGGGTGTCCTTTTAAGGGAAAAGCCGGTACAACATTTTCTTATACTAGTATGGCCTATACGGGTATGTTGCTTCCATGAAATCATATTTGTATACGGTAATTGCAGTTTTTCTGTTTTGTACTGTTCATGGCATGGCCATTGTTCCACCTGATATCACTTTTGAGAAGATCATCGGTTCAGCCGGGAGCCATGATTGTGCCTACTGGGTAGCCCCGGTCTCGGATGGTGGCTATATCCTGACAGGAATGACTGCAAAAGAAGAGAATGAGGATGTCTGGATCGTCCGTACAGACAGCAGAGGGAACACTCTCTGGGAACGGGTACTTACCGGTAGTAAACGTGACTACGGACTCATGATCACTGAGAACAGCGATGGTTCATTCTTTGCAGTAGGCTCATCAAAGTCATCTGACGGAGATTTTGTACAGAATCACGGGGGTGTTGATATCTGGGCGGCATGGTTCTCGCGTGATGGAGATCTTGTGCAGATGAGACAGTATGGCGGGAACCGGGATGAGGAAGCCGGAACCGGTGTCGTACTTCCCGGCGGCAGTGCCATCCTCTCTGGTTATACCTCATCTGCAGACGGTGATGTCAGTCACAATGCAGGAGGGAATGATGTATGGCTGGTTTCCCTCAATAAATCGGGCGATATTGTCTGGGAGAAGACCTATGGCGGCCTGCGAAACGAGAATGCAGATCGGGCATACCGGATGAGTGACGGGGGTTACATTCTGACCGGTTCGGGCTCCTCGGTTGATGCCGGGTTAGCAGGTCACCATGGCGGAACCGATCTCCTTCTCATCAGGACCGATGCAAAAGGAGATCCACTCTGGCAGAGATATTACGGGGGATCACGGAGTGACTGGGGCCATGCTGTCATCGAGACATCTGATGGCAATCTCTTTGTCGTCGGTACAACCTCGTCAGATGACGGGGATGTACATTCCCATTATGGTGCTGCAAATACCAGTGATCTCTGGGCAGTCCTGCTCTCACCTGACGGGACTATCCTCTGGCAGAAGACATTTGGCGGGAGTTATTCAGATCTTGCATGGGATTGTGCTGAGAACCGTGACGGTTATCTGATTGTCGGAGATACCTACTCTTTTGATGGTGATCTTGCCGGCACCGGAACCCGCGAGGACGGTGATATCTGGCTCCTGCAACTCTCACGGGATGGAACCCTGCTCTGGGATATGACCCTTGGCGGGAGCAGGTATGAGACCGGTTCATCAGTCTTTACCAATCCGGATGGGAGTATTGTTGTTGTCGGCAGTACCATGTCACCGGACGGTGATATCTCCGGGCTGCAGGGCCGGACCGATGCATGGCTGGTCAGGCTGGATAACGATGCGTCACAGGGAACCGTTGAAATACTGCAACAGACCCCTGTTGTTCAGATCTTCCCGGGAGCAATCAATATGCCCACTGATCCGGGAAAAGATGGAATATATGAGGATATCAATGGGAACGGCCGCCTCGATTACCAGGATTTAATCCTGTTTTATAACAACATTGAATGGGCAAAACAGAACCAGCCGGCGTCTTTCTTTGATCTCAACGGAAATAAAGCAATTGAGATGCAGGATATCATCCTGCTGTACCGGGAGGTATGAATCATGATCCGGGAGTTAGTCCCTCTTTTTCTTTTTCTCCTGATACTTCTCTGCATTTACCCTGCCGATGCAGCCACGGTACTGGTATCAGATCAACAGACCACACCGGGATCCACGGTACCGGTTTTAATTTTCCTTGATTCTGCCGGGACCGGGCTTGCCGGGTACGTGATGGATATCAGTCTTTCCGAGCCGGGAATTGCCAGTATCGAGAACTTCACATTCCCTGACTGGGCCGGCCTTCATGATATAACCATCAGTGACGGGATTCGTGTGTCGGTAAAGGCAGTTGATATTTACGAGCAGATAAAGGCCGGAAACAGTGATATTCTTCTTGGAACACTTATCATGAAAGGTGAGAATCCCGGCTCTGTCTTTCTTGTTCCCGAGATAACCGCCCTTGACGATGATGCCGGAAATGAGATACAAGCAACGATAACACCAGGATCCCTGCAGGTCAGCACCGCTGATACCAAAACGACCGGGCAGCTGCACCTGTACGCGGGATGGAATATGGTATCGATCCCGGTATCCCTTCCCGCGGGAGAAGATACTGCCGGTATCTTTTCCGATGTTCCGGTAGACGGTCACTCTATCTTTACCTTCTTCCCGTTTTCCGGGTGGATGACCGTAAATCCACAGACCGTTATCAGGCAGACTGATGCCTACTGGGTCTATGCAGAGCATGATTTTACCCTGCCGGTACCTGCCGGTACTTCCAAAACCCCTGATAAACCCCTGTACCCGGGATGGAATCTCATTGGAATTCCGGGAGAAGATCCGGTACCATTGGGAACGGTTCTCTCTTCTGCCCCTTCGTGGGTCTATCTTATCAGGTATGATGCCGCAAACCAGAGGTATGAGGAACCGATCGTTCATGATGCAGAGACTGCCGGATTTCAGACTGACGAGATCCTGCTCGTTCCGGGTACCGGGTATTTTCTTTTCATGAGGGAAGAGGGATTATTGCCGGGTAATTAGATAAAAACCATCAACATTATTTTATTATCACACATACGTTGTATATTGATAAGCGAATCGTTCGTATATCGCTGGGATGTATTATGAAGGTAACATATGGAATACTGATACTGTGTCTTGCCGGAGTGGTAACAGGAGCAATGGCAGTTCCCCCGCTCCCGTATGAATTTTATGGAACCTGTACCATTGACGATGAGCCGGTTCCGGCAGGAACGGAGATTGTAGCGAAGCTGGACGGAACCGTCCTTGGAACTATCACGACGGCAGAAGCCGGCCGGTATGGTGATACCGGAACCTTTGACAAGAGACTTGTGGTTAACACCGGAGAGGATACCATCGGAAAGACCTTAGATTTCTGGATCGGTGACCGCCAGGCTGCACAGACGGTTACCCTGCAGGCAGGAGAGTCCCAGGAGTTAAACCTCCTTTTCGAGGAGGGATTAGAGGGTACCATCGATGCTTCCCTGACACCGCAGCCTGATATGGGAACGCCGGAACTCCCCATCGGTCCGATTCCGACAAAGGCACCTCTTGGTGGTGTAATCCTTCTCTCTCTCCTTGGTGCTGCTCTTCTCGTGGGTCTTGCCAGAAGATCCTGATAATACCCGATCAATATCATTTTTTTGCTGCCTCTTTTGACTGATTGATAAACCCGGCAACCCGGATTTTCAATATTGCGAGACGACCGGGACAGTATGCAGGGAAACAGAAGATGCGAGAGATCTAGCTCAGCATCTTGCTTTATTTCTCTGTTCTGCTTCTGATCTCCTCTCAAAAAAAATCGTGCCCAACGATAATCACTTATATACTTCCGGGTTCAAGATAATCGTATGCCTGAAATAACCGTATACAGTACAAAAAACTGCCCGTACTGTAGAATGGCAAAATCATTCCTGGATCGTCATAATATTCCGTATAAAAATATCGATGTGGGGCTGTCACAGGATGCCGCAGAAGAGATGGTTACATTATCAGGTCAGTACGGAGTCCCGGTAATTCGTGTTGATGATGAGATTATCATCGGATTTGACCAGACGAGGTTACAGAATCTTGTTACTAAAGAGCAGAAAGAAACAGCATATGATGTTGTCATCATCGGTGCCGGTCCGGCCGGGCTTACTGCAGCGGTGTACTGCGCCAGAAAAAAATTAAAGACCCTGATAATCTCTGAAAATATCGGGGGGCAGGCACTGGCGAGCTGGGCAATTGAGAATTACATGGGATTCCGGATGGTAACCGGCGAGGATCTCATGCATCGTTTCGAGGAGCAGGTACGGGAGGAAGGAATCGATCTCCAACTCATCCCGGTCACTGAAATCCGGGCTGTGGGAGAGCATTACATGGTGCAGACTGCCAACAACCAGGAGTACACCACCCGGTCACTGATTCTTGCCCAGGGGAAAAGACCACGAAATATCGGTGTTTCACATGAAGAGGAGTATATCGGAAGGGGACTCTCGATCTGTGCAACCTGTGACGGGCCGCTCTTTCAGAACAAGGTTGTTGCTGTTGTTGGTGGCGGGAACTCGGCATTTCAGACCGCTATTGAGATGAGCGGGATAGCATCTTTGGTATACCTTATTATCAGGAGTAAGATTCGTGCCGATGAGATCTACGAGGATCTGCTTGCAAAAAAGAAGAATATCATCATGTATCTCAATTATGAGGTTGTTGCACTGGGAGGCAGTCCGATGCTGCAGGAAGCGACCCTCAGGGAACGTGATACCAAAAAGACCGTGGTTCTTCCGTTAGAAGGGATGTTTGCAGAGATTGGATGGGTTCCCAACACCTCCTTTGTCAGGGATCTTGTGGATCTCAATGAAGATGAAGAGATAATCATCGATATCAACTGTCATACCAGTAAACCCGGTATCTTTGCAGCCGGGGATGTTACCAGTATCAGGGGGAAGCAGATCATCATTGCTGCCGGAGAAGGGGCAAAAGCAGCACTTGAGGTATACTCCTACCTGATGACCCATTAACTGTCATTCCGGGTTTAATCAACAATATTTTCGGTTTTTACAGAATAGAAAGACAGTTACTGTTTTTTAAAGAGAACTATCCGGTTGGTGTTGGTTCCGCGTTTCATGTTGTCAATCCCCCAGATATTCGCGGTTTTCGTAAATACCTGCTGATTCAGAACAATTCCCACGCAGGAAAATCCGGCCTTCCTACCAAGGGGAACGATAATCTCATCAAGCCGTGTCTTCCCGCTGTTTACTTCTCCAACCTCAAAAGCAACCCATCCCCCGTCTTTTGTGATTCGAAAGAGTTCAAAAAAGACATCTCCCATGATATTGCTCCAGGCAGAAAGGTTTGCAGGAATAGTGATCCCCCTGCTCACCGTTTCGGCATCTATCCCGTTAAACCAGCAACGCAGCCAGTTGTCACCGGAATATTGCACGTTGTTTAGAAACGGAGGCGATGTGACCGTCAGCTGCACCGACGCATCGGGGATGGCACGGGTATACCGGGCATCCTCAACAAGCAGCATTGCATCACTGCCGGCCTTTCGCAGAGAAACAATATCCTCTGATGAGAGGGCCTTTACCAGTTGCCTTGACTTTTTCCTGATGATCCCGGAGACGTTCCGGTAGGGGGGAACCTGGTTCCGGTCGGCATTTATCTTTATCTGGCGCTTCTGTGATGTTGCCTGGTTCGGAGGAAGGGTATAGACCGAGAAGAACCCGGGTGAGTGACCGGTCAGCCGGTTGGTTGCAACCATCCGAATCCATGCATCGAGCATATCATACTCCCCCGTCTCTTCCCGACAGAGCAGGTATGAGCGGAGTGAAACAAGTTCTGCTTCGGTATCAGGATGATAAAACATCGAGAGATCTAAGGAGGAACGGGCTTTTTCGTCGATGGGAATCTCTGACAGGCGGGTATCAAGTCCGGCCATATCAGGAATGCAGAGCCGGGGGTGTATCAGAATTTTCGAGAGCGGGTTGATATCATTTGAGAGGGGAATTCTTCCCAGAAGTCCTGACTCGATTGCCGTTGTCCCCCGGCCCCCGAAGGGATCATAGACCCGGTCACCCGGGGCGGTGAGCAGGGATATAAAGAAACGGGGGAGCTGGGGTTTAAAACAGGCACGATAGGAGATTTCATGGATATTTGCAGCCTGACGTTGTCGTGCAGTCCAGAAGGCATTGGTGTATCGGGATACCTCTGAACCGTCAAGGAAGATCGTATCAATAACCGTTTTGTTCTCCCGGCTGTGATCATGACCATTGTTCTCACAGACCGAAGTAAAATCTGAGAGATACGGGATGATATGGTTCTCATTTATCATCTGTGGATTCTCTACCTGACGATTCCATGGCTTCATATCCTTCGCGAAGAACAGTGAGCAGGTTCTTTACCGGGCGGTCAGTGTGTTCCTGGATATGGTACTCACAGAACGGGCAGACGGTCACGACAATATCTGCACCTGTCTTTCTGATGGCTTCTCTCCGGTTCTCTCCAAGGGCCGCTGCTTCTTCAGGTACCCCGGATCGAACTCCGCCTCCGGATCCACAACAGATGGACGGCATCTCAATAAATTCCTGTACCGCCGGTATAAGCAGGCTCCTCGGTTCCTCGGAAATTCCCTGGCCCCGCAGGAGATGGCAGGGATCATGATAGGTTGCGATAACCGGAAGTTTTTGGGTCGGAATGATACCATACCCGGTGAGAACTTCTGTTACATCCTTTACGACGAATGGTTTGTCAGGGTAATCGTTCTTGAGCGTTGCCCCACATCCGGCACACATCGTCATTACCGTGGTTATGCCCCGTTTTGAGAAACAGTTCTTGTTTGTCTCCCGGAGAGTATTGATATACGAAGTCTGGCCTGTTCGAATCAGAGGTGAGCCGCAGCATACCTGTTCAGGGGGGATGATAACCCGGATTCCGTTTTTTCTCATCACGTACAGCATGTCCAGTGCCGTGTCCGGAAGTCTGCCGTTAAACATGCATCCCACGAAGAATCCGACTTCTCCCCTGACTTCCCCCTCAGGTTCGATAACCTCACCGACCTGTTCCAGGAAGGTCAATTTCTCTCTCGGGACACTTCTCCCGGTCGTCTGGACGAGCTTCTCAACCTCCTGATGACGGGGAAGGGTCAGTCCTGCCTTGTTTGCAATCTCACGCAGTTTTTCTATCGCTTTTCCCGGAATCCTGATATTCTTTGGACAGACCTCAAAACATTTTCCACAGGATGTACAGGTAAAAAGACCGTCTTCTATGGCCTTTCCGATTCTGTTCGTGCTGTCCCGGGGATCAAGTGCTATCCGCATAAAACCCCGCATCGCTGCAGGCCCGGTAAATGCAGTAACATCGCACGCAGGACAGACTGAGATGCAGGAGAAACACTCGATGCAGTCACGGAGTGGTTTTATGGCCTGTATCTCTTCGTGGGCAGGGAGGCCTGTACCGGTATCTGCAGATATCCGGGGTATCTGGTTGATTCCCGGGATGAGGTCTACGGTCAGATCCTGTATCACCGGAAGGTTTAACGGTTTTATCTCCATCCCGTCGGATGCCTCGGTCATGCATGCCAGTTTCGGCTCACCGTCTACGAGAACTGCACAACTACCGCACTGTCCTGCTTTACAACTGCTCCGGAATGATAAGGAGGGATCGATATCGTCATGAATACTCTGCAGAACATCAAGAACCCGTGCACCTTCATGTACCGATACCTCGTAAGCCACCATCCGCCCTTCATCTTCGGTTGCCGGATTCCATCTAAACACCCTGGTATGAATCGGTATCATGAATTCCTCCTCTCAATCCGGGCACCTGCCGGTGAGATACCGGTATGTCCGAATAGTGATTTTTCGGGATTGTAGATCTCTGTGCAATCGGTTCGCAGGTGCGATCCCCGTGACTCCTTTCTCAGGAGGGCAGAGGTTACGATGAGGTGTGCCGTCGTACACATATTCCTGACGGTGCAGCACTCGGCAAGGTTCTGGTTTGAGACTGCCTTCGGGGTCATTTTCATGAGCCGCTCTATTGTTTCCCGGCATCTGGTGAGGCTGCCCTCGTCACGGAAGATGCCTGCCCCCTCCCACATGGCGAGCCTGAGTTCGGTGATGACAGCAGCCGGATTTATGGTTCCTTCCCGGTAGGTACCGAGGAGTTCTCTGATATCATGTATCATTGGATCGATGTCAGGGCAGGAGATTCGGGAACACAATGCTGCAGCTTCTCCTGCCCGTTTCCCAAACACCTGGGTGTCTGCAAGGGCATTGCCCCCAAGCCGGTTTGCACCGTGCACTCCTCCGGTAACTTCACCACAGGCGTACAGTCTCCTGATGGTTGTCGCACCATCAGGGGTAATTTTGAGGCCTCCCATGATATGGTGGGCTGTCGGGGCAACCTCCATGGGTTCTTTCCTGATGTCAACACCAAACTGCAGGTACTGTTCGAGCATTATCGGGAGACGCCGCTCTATCTCTTCGGGTTTTAGGTGCGTGACATCAAGGTATACACCACCGTGTTCTGTTCCCCTCCCTTCCTGTATCTCGGTTGCAACGGCACGGGCAACCACGTCACGGGTGGAGAGTTCCATACGTTCGGGATCATACCGGCTCATAAACCGCTCTCCCTTTGTATTCTTCAGGACTCCTCCTTCTCCGCGGACAGCCTCGGTGATAAGCCGTCCCCGGGCATCCCGGGGATATACCGCTCCGGTCGGATGGAACTGGATCTGTTCCATATCGATGAGCGTTGCACCTGCCCGGTACCCGATGGCATACCCGTCCCCGGTACCGCTCATGGAGTTTGTTGAGATATCATAGATACGGGTTCCACCCCCGGTTGCAAGGATGACTGCATCAGCATGTACGATAACGAGATCTCCCTTCCTGTCAAGACCGACGAGGCCGGTTATTCCTTCTTTTGAAGGGATCAGATCGATGACATCAACCTCGTGCAACGTCTCTGCACCACAGGCATGGTACCGGTCCATGAGTGTCATCATCATCTCGTGACCGGTCCGGTCTCCGGCATAACAGGTTCGTGGAAACTTCTGTCCTCCGAAGGGCCGCTGTGCAATGGTACACTCAGGAGTTACATCAAAGACTGCACCCCAGCTGATAAGATCATTCATCCGCAGAGGGGCTTCTGATACCAGCACCCGTACAAGTTCCGGATCATTGAGGTATGCTCCCCCACGCATGGTATCCTGGTAGTGGTCATCAGTGCAGTCAGCCTCGCACATAACTGCATTGTACCCTCCCTCTGCCATGATGGTACATCCGCCCTTTCCTGCGATGGTCTTTGAAATAAGGAGTGTTTCACCATGAGATGAAGCCTCAATTGCTGCCCTGATACCGGCACCACCGCTTCCGATAACAGCGACATGACATTCGTGAATCTGCTCTCCCAGCATCTTATTAGTAGTGTGGATGCACCATTAATTAAAGATAGTAACATCCCGGAAGCGACATTAATGATGCGCATAATGAAATTTGGAGGCACTTCTGTTGCAAATGCAGAAGCAATCGGACGTGCTGTCGCTATTATTAAAGAGCATTTTTCAGCAGGTGAGAAGATAGCAGTAGTAGTCTCTGCCCAGAGCGGTGTGACTGATACCATCATCAGGATGGCAGACAGTCTTGCGATGGCAACGAACGAGGAGATAATACATCCCTGTATCGGGGGATTGGAGAAACAGCACCTGGCAACATTACAGGAGGTTGCACCTGACCGGTACAGCGAGGTTGCACCGGTTATCCAAAAACGTCTCCAGACACTCTCAAATTTTCTTCATGCAGTATTTCATCTGCGGGAACTGACCCCCCGCTCCCGGGATTATATCAGTGTCTTTGGCGAACGACTGAGCGCACCGGTGATTGGTGCAGCCCTGATGCAGGCCGGGGTGCCATCGGTTGTACTCGATGGCTGTGAGGCAGGGATCCGTACCACCGCGGTTCATGGTGATGCCATTGCTCTTCCCGGGAGTGCACCACGAATAAAGCACCGTGTCTTACCGCTCATGAAGGATGCCGTCCCGGTTATCATGGGGTTTATGGGATGCACCGAGGAGGGGATCATCACAACACTGGGACGAAGCGGATCTGATTATACTGCTTCGATCATCGGCAATGCCCTTTCGGCAGATGAAATCTGGATCTGGACCGATGTGGACGGTATCATGACAACCGATCCCAGGCTTGTCTCTACTGCACGGGTCATCCCGTCAATCTCGTACAGCGAGGTGATGGAACTCTCGTATTTTGGAGCAAAGGTTATGCATTCACGTTCGGTTGAGCCTGCCATGCAGAAGAATATCCCGGTATGGGTGAAAAATACCTTCAATCCGGCGATTCCCGGAACCTGTATCACCAAGGGTCAGCAGACCGGGTCGCGCGTTGTAAAAGCGATCACCTATATCGATCGGGTCGCGGCGATCAATATCACCGGGGCTTCGATGATAGGAAGACCCGGGGTGGCAAAGACCATCTTCTCAGGTCTTGCCGGGGCACAGGTAAATGTGATGATGATCTCGCAGGGTTCATCTGAAGCAAATATATCTCTCATCGTTGAGGAGTCTCAGGCACAGGTTGCGGTTCTGGCACTCAGAGACCTGATTGACCGGTGTATGGTACGGGAGGTTACGGCAAACACTGATGTCTGTGCAGTGGCAGTAGTCGGAGCAGGAATGGCCGGTGCCCTTGGGACAGCAGGCAGGACATTTACTGCCCTTGGGAAGGCCGGTATCAACGTGATGATGATCTCGCAGGGATCTTCTGAGGTGAATATCTCGTTTGTAGTAAGCCAGAAGGACGGACCGGAGGCTGTCAGGATCCTGCACGATGAGTTTCTGTTATCAGAGGGATCAGATGAGTGAGAATGAGGGGGATGCCTACCGGCAGGCCGGGGTTGATATTGATCTTGAATCTTCGGTGATACAGGCACTGGTAAGCCGCCTGACCTACCGTCGCAGCGGATCTTTTCCCATGGCCGGGAAGACAGGACATTTTGCAGGGTTAATCTCTTTTGGCGAGTACTACCTTGGAATGGTGACAGACGGAGTCGGGACCAAGATGCTCGTTGCAGAAGAGCTTCGTGACTGGAGTACCGTCGGTATTGACTGTATCGCGATGAATGTCAACGACCTGTATGTCATGAATCTTGAACCGATAGCCTTTGTTGATTATATCGCTTCTCCTTCATACGATACCGGGATTATGGCCCAGATAGGCGAAGGACTCAATGAAGGAGCACGAATAAGCAATATCAGTATCGTCGGCGGTGAGACGGCAACACTGCCCGGACTTGTTGCAGGCCTTGATCTCGCCGGATCCTGTCTTGGCGTGCAGAAGAAGGAAGAGATCGTAACCGGAGATCTGATAACCCCCGGAGACCTGATAATCGGGATACCGTCATCGGGAATACACAGTAACGGTCTTACCCTTGCAAGAAAAATCGTTGAGAATCATGCATCATATGCCATGAAACTCTCATCAGGAAGGACGCTTGGGCAGGAACTCCTCACCCCGACACGGATTTACCATGAAATTCCTGCACTCTGCGCAAAATGCCGGATTCATGGAATGTGTCATATTACCGGAGGAGGTCTCCTCAATTTCCTGCGACTCTCTCCTTTCGGAATTGAGATAACCGATCCGTTACAACCACCAGAGATCTTTTCATGGATACAGCGAACTGCTTCCCTCTCCCTGCAGGAGATGTACCGGACATTCAACATGGGGATGGGGTTTGCCTGTATCGTTTCTGCAGACGATGCTGATGGTGTCTGTTCCCACATTCCTGGTGCCCGTGTGGTTGGAACAATCATCCCTGATCACTGCGTTTCAATAAACGGGATTCCTATTACCTGATCTCCTTTTCCGGGTCATACAAATCACGTTTCGCAGCTTCAGATTCGATTGATGAGATTCCTGACGGATCGCGGATAATTATGGTTACAGGAAATTTTCCTTCGAGTGCCAGACTGACCTGTTCTTTTAATGCCAGTGCCCGTTCCCGTTCCTTTGTGCCCGCGGTGAGTAGTATTGTGTCCAAAACCGCATCGATCCGGTGAATAACGCCTTCTATCGTAGAGATGAATCCTTCGCATCCCGGACCCGGGTCAATGGTGACTCCTATCTCTGGAACGGTAACCTGTGCTTGTGTGCTCCTGATTACACGGACGTTTAAATCCTCGGGAGTCGTTACGGAAAACCGATACTGAACCGGTTCCCGGGACGAGACAGGTTCCACGCTCGTGTACCGGTACCCGCAGGACGTACAGGTCATCTGGCAGATGAGGATCTCGGAAAAATAAGGGATGGTCTCTGTATGATACGTAAATTCACTAAAGGCACCACAGGAAGGGCAGGTTCCCGGAAGGTTCCGGTTGGTCAGTACCGGCCACCTCCACCGATGCGTTCCCGTGAGATTCGTACCCGGTGTGGGGTTATGATGACATATTGCTGATCCCCAAGACCTACGATGTCTCCTTTGATATCTGATGCAACCTGTTTGAGATCCTTAAGCAGCCGTTCACAGTTTATTTTATCCATCCTGAGCTTGGAGATATCAACAATAACGATGTTGCCATCGTAGATCTCGTTTTTGATGGTCTGGCTCTCCTTGAGATCAGATATTGATGCTATCCGTACGTACAGTGCAGGTTCTCCAAAACTATCTGCTTCTGCTGCTGCAAGATCGATCTCAGCATAATCCTCAACTTCAGCAGGTTCCTTCCTGCCGAGCAGACGATCCTTAATTCCCATAGTTCATCCTTTTACGTTGATACTATTAAAATTTCCTGTAATTCCTGCAAAAAACCCATAGAAGTACCTGGTTTTTCCTAGATCTCGAGGTTCCAGAGTTCATCACCGATGTGATGGAACGTCTTTATAACCTTTCCACTGGTGCATGAACGGAGATCATCGGCATCATACAATGCAATCCCGAGAGCAACCGGCTTTCCATGTTTCTCATCAACAATCTGGACCGGATGCCCGGCACGGATGTCATCGGTAACCATGACCACTCCCGGGCGCATGATATCAGCACCGTTTATCACATAGGGTATTGCTCCCATGTCAATAGTTACCCTCCGATTCGGAAAGGGTCTCTCCAGTGCTCCAAGGAGGGTGGGAAAGATAATACCTTCACGTTCCAGGAGGAGGGCTGCTTTATCGACAAGATAGATCTGAAATGGTGCATTGGTGCTGACAAATTCGATCTGTTTTGATGCGAAGAGGTCTGCATACGTGCCCATCTCTTCCCGTAACTTCTCTTCGATTCTTGAAATCTGAGATTTTTTAATGGGATGACGTTTTTTGGTCTGGATTTTTGACATTTGTGTACCAATTCCGTATTCGTATATATGATAAGTTCCCTCACAAAAGGTTCGTGACGGACTCAGGCAATGGTTAAATAGGTCTGTCACGCAATAATAAAAACCTAAACGAATAGGCAGGGTAGTATATGACTAAGAGACCGTTGGATATTTTAGATCAGGTTTTGAATCGTGAACCTGTACTGGTATCTCTCAAGGGTGGGCGCGAAATCCGGGGTGTTCTCCAGGGATATGACGTGCACATGAACCTTGTTTTAGACAAGGCAGAAGAAGAGATTAACGGGGTAATGCAGGGGATCGGTACCCTCATCATTCGTGGAGATAATGTTATTTACATCTCTCCATAATCATCAATACCGAGGTAATACACATGTCAAAAGGAACACCATCACGTGGAAAACGACAGACACAGAGTCACATCACCTGCAGGAGATGTGGGAAAACATCCTATCACAAACGTCATAAGATCTGTTCATCATGCGGGTTTGGACGGTCAAGCAGACTTCGTTCGTATCGCTGGATAATGAAAAGGCCAAAAGTTCCAACTCATTAAAAGATGTGTGGAATCGTTGGCATTACTGGTATTGCTGACGTTTCCTTTTCTATTTATTATGCCCTGTATGCTCTCCAGCATCGTGGCCAGGAGAGTGCAGGTATTGCAACTTTTGATACCACCTCCTTATGCAAACACAAAGGAAACGGACTGGTATCTGAAGTTTTTAACGGTATCAATCTCTCTTCTCTGGAGGGAACAATCGGTATCGGTCATGTCAGGTACCCGACAACCGGAGAGAACCGGCCTGAGAACATTCAGCCGTTCCTTTTTGAGTTTCGGAACCATTCAATTGCCATTGCCCACAATGGGAATCTCGTCAATTACCAGGATATCCGAACCTATTTTGAGGATAAAGGCCAGATATTCTGGTCGACATCAGATACCGAGATAATATCGAAGGTCATCACCGAGGAGATACGGTGCGGCGGTTCGATGGATGATGCCATCAGGCAGTGTATGCATCTGCTGAAAGGATCCTACTCGGTTGTCATCATGATAGACGGTGACCTGTATGCTTTTCGTGACCCGTACGGGATACGACCACTTTGTTTCGGGCGGACAACAGACGGGGGATTTATCGTTGCATCTGAGAGTGTTGCCATCGATGCACTGGGTGCCACCCTTGAGCGTGATGTCTGTCCGGGAGAGATGATATGTGTTACAAAAGACGGCTTCCGGTCCCGGAGGTTTACTGATGCAGAGCATAAAGCCCACTGTATCTTTGAGTACATCTATTTTTCCCGTGCAGACTCCTATGTTGACGGAACCCTTGTCTATGATGTCAGGCGGAGAATCGGCGGACTGATATCAGAAGAGGCTCCGGTAGAGGCTGATGCGGTCTGTACCGTTCCTGATTCAGGTACTGCCTATGCAGTCGGGTACTCAGAGCGATCAGGGATACCCTATGTCGAATGCCTGATAAAGAACCGGTACATGGGGAGGACATTTATCATGCCGACCCAGGAACTGAGGGAGATTGCAGTGAGGATAAAACTCAACCCGATCTCTGATCACCTGCGGGGCAAATCCATCGTTCTTGTTGATGACTCTATCGTCAGAGGTACCACGTCACGGCGGATTATTACTATCATGCGTCAGGCAGGGGCAAAAGAGATACATATGCGGATAGGATCTCCCATGATAACGGCACCCTGTTACCTTGGTGTTGATATGCCGACGAGAAATGAGCTCATCGGGAGCAGGTGTGGTGTTGAGGATGTACGAAACCGGATAACTGCAACAACTCTTCATTACATCTCTCTTGATGCCCTTGTCAGGTCCATTGGTAAGCCTGTCTCTGATCTCTGTACCGGGTGCCTGACCGGTAAGTACCCCATTGAGATCCGGGGTGAGGAGTGCGAATCACGTCCTGTCGATTTTGTTGAGAGTGACTTTCAGACATCTCTCTTCCCGGTTGAGTGAGGAAATCCCTGAGTGAGACGTCTCTTTCTCGTTCTTCGTTCGCATCAGTCCTGTATTATGCATAAAAGAGTATGTTTATCCGTATGATAGTTCATCTCCCCTTCACCGGCAATCCGGGTCTGATACCCGGATAGATGCAAAAATCAAGGAAATTTTTGGTTTGGCTTTTTGGTTTTATGCCGGGTCCATTGTTCTTTTCGCATACTCTACTGATCTGAAGTAGAAGTATCCGACGATAAGAAAGGTCATTATTGGTGAGATCCATTTCGGAATGCCGAATCCGAAACTCTCAAGGAGCATGATTGTTCCCAAAAAGAAGATGGAGTACATGGCACCATTCTTTAAGAAGACATACCTCCGGATACGATCAATGTTGCTGATGGTAAGCTGACGCACGGCAATTGCTCCGAGTGCATTTCCGATAAGGATGAGAGGTACTGACATCGTAAAGGCAAACGCTCCGACGACACCGTCTATTGAGAATGTTGCATCGATAACCTCGAGATACAGGATCTTGCTCATGTCAGAAAGACCGGTTCCGAGGAGTTTCTTCTCCTGGAGTTCGGCATTTTGCCGGAATCCATGAACAATAAAAAACGCTGTCGAACCGATGACTGCAGAGAACGCCATCATGGGATCCCGGTTCAGGGCAAACCAGACAATAAGACTTAAAAATAGTGAGACGACGGCAAAAAACCAGACTCCCTTTGAGTAAAAGAACGACTCTCCCCGGAATCCGAAATGTTTCTCTTCTAAAAACAGCCAGTGAAGAAAGAGAAACACCAGAAAAACGCCTCCGCCGGTGAGAAGAAGCGGGGTAGACTCTTCGATTGCATGTGCAACATCAGGTGACTCAGAGAACATCGCAGTGAATGCTTCCCAGAGTGATAAATCAGGTGATGAGAGCCAGACGAGCAGGAGGGGAAGAAGTCCCCTGACAAGAAAGACGGCAATTATCATCCCCCAGATGAGAAACCAGCGCCGGAACTTCTCCTGCATGGTGCTGAGCACTTCTGCATTAATGATGGCATTATCGATGCTGCAGATGATCTCAAAGAGACACAGCCCGGATATGGTAAGAAGAATGGTAAGGAGATCCACGTATCAGATTGTTGTTGCCGGATGATGAATAAGATGGAATGAGATTCGTGATCCTGGACCTGAACGAATCTCTCAAATCCCTCTGGAGAGGTAATCAGGATGATGATGCATGCGGGATTTATTCATGATCTATCCTTTCGTTACCTGGAATAATCAGGATTATTTCCTGGTGCAATACGTGTCATATGCATCTGCCAGGTCCTGCATCATCTCCCCGATTGTCTGGTACCGGTCCTCCGGGCGCTTGGCAAGGGCCTTTGAGAGGAGCGCGTCAAAGGGTGAGAGAAGGGGATCTGATACCGAAGGGGCAGGGGGAGTAAGAGAAAGGATAGCAGATGTTACTTCCCCGACACCCTCTCCTGCAAAGGGCTGCCGGCCTGTTAATAACTCATACATGACAACTCCCAACTGGTAGATATCAGTCCGTGCATCTGCCCTTCCATACTGCTTTGGAGAGATCTGTTCTGGCGAGGCATAGTGTAAGGAAAATGCTATCATGGTTGTATCATTTGAATCGCCAGCCAGTCGTGAAAGTCCCCAGTCAGTAATTTTGGCAAACCCGTTCTCATCAATCAGGATATTTCTGGGTTTGATATCAAGATGTACGATTCCCTGTTTGTGGGCATACACGAGTCCCTCTCCTACTCCCTGTATGGCCGGAATGATTTGGGAGACCGGGGAAGGGCGCTTCCATTCATCAAGGGAGTGGGGAACATATTCCATCTCTACATACGGTACCGGCAGGATGTTTGCGGTGTACACCCGCACAATATTGGAGTGGATCAGGTCTTTCCAGTTTCGCATCTCTTTTAAGAAAGATATTCCTGTTTTCTCATCAAAATGAGCAGGAACCTTTATGGCAACCTGTTTCTGATCGCTTATGCGGATACCGGTATAGACCCGTGCCGCTCCTCCCCTCCCGACCATGCGCAAATCCTGGTATTTCTCTTCAAGTGCAACGGGAAATCCTGCATTGTTAAGGGTTCTGGTTGTCTCTTCACTCCCGATGAAGGTATCGTTCTCATCAGGTTTCCAGCCGGTTTTGTAAAAATCACGAACCGGGGCAAGTTCAATCTTCTGGAATGTCCGGTAATGAATCAGGGCAAGTACGATGGAGAGGAGGAGGAAGGCTGATACATAGAGATCCGGGATGATCCTGCCTCCCGAGAAGTACTCAAGAGAATGGGTAAGAATTAGTGCAAGAGCGGCAAGAACAATGTGAAAAAGATGAATGACCGGAAACGCTTCCCTGTTATGGACACTGTATGCGAGTGCAAGGGAAGAGATCCCGAGATAGAGCTGGAAGAAGAGCGCTATCCAGAGGAGAAACGCCGTGATATCTACCGCCTCGAGGGCGCTGCCGGTGAGCACGTAGGATGAGAGGAGTAAAAGGCCGGCCAGAACGAGGTATGACGCGATTGCGAGACCCGCATAAAATTCCGGGATACAAATCCTGTATCCGGCTGAAAACCGTCTCCCTGCACCGTAAAGGACGATGAGCAGAAGTAACGCACCACCATAGATACCGAAGAGCATCATCATCGGCACCGGATTATGTACGGGGTCCATGGCAGATGCACCGGGTCCGAATCCATAGTAGCCTTCAGTCTTATACAGGATCATCTCACTGCTCGTATTGTCAGGTACATGTTCCGGTGGTGATCTGACTGCCAATACTTCCATTCTGTTTTTTGCACCGGGACTGAGGTGCACAATCATCTCGTTTAACTGTTCAGGAGAGTTTGCAATATAGACTATCTGTTGCCCGGGTATCGGGGAACCTGCACTTTCATCATCAGATGCGCAGACGAACCCGGTGAAGAGAGAGAGAACAAGAAGGATACCAAGTGTTGTGATGGCAGTACCTTTTTGTATGGCAGAAAAACCTGATAGTATGGTTTTCATTTATACCCTTCCCACGGCATGGATCGGCAGGGATCCCAGATCTCCAATATCGCAGTTCTCTCCGTTCTCTATATGGGCACGTAACCGGACGGCATGTGGTCCTGAACCAAGTATGATGATATCCTGATCACAAATGAGGTGCCGGGTTTCCGGCTTCAGCATCAGGTTATTGATGTATGTCCCGCCTGAGCTGTTGCAGTCTTCGATGTACCAGCAGGGAAATATACGGGTGATTATTGCATGAGGTTTTGAGATCCTGGTAACTCCCCGGTATGATCCAGGGATGATGATGTCACGGTTTTTTTCGATTCCCTTCATACCTTCTTTATCTTCACGTCCTACTGCCAGAGACCGGAATGCCAGTTCAAAGACCATTCCATCCCCCTCTCCTCCCATAATTGCCAGTGAGGATGTCTGTTGCCCGAGATGCTCCTGTATCTGTTCCCTTGTTTTCCGTGCAATGGATTCAGTTTCTTTTGAAACATCAGGGCAATTCTCAATATAAGAGCATTCCTGTAGGATGTTTTGGATGAGTGCACGGGGTGTCCGGTATGACCAGGTACAGATCCCGCTTTGTGTATGAGATGAGAGTTTCGGCCATCTGATGACAAGGCCTGCATGATGAAGGGATTGCATTCGTTTTTTCATCTCGTCCTGAGTGTGTCCAAGCAGTTCTGCAAGTTCGAGGGTTGTATTCTCTTCTTTTGTGATCCGGGAGATGATGGCAAGGTGTATCGGATCCTGAAGTAACAGGAGGTAATCACGCATATCTTCTGGTAATTCAAAGGTTTTGCAATGTATCATAATAAGGGTATGGTACTATTCAGGGACTCTCTGGCAGGTCTGCCCGGATTATCAGGAGGGATAATTTTGTTCTTTTTCTGTGTCCTCTCACCGATGATACCCCAGACAGTATGGGTTTTTGATCGGAACCGTTCTCTTTTCGTATCTGATATTTTTCATCTGCTATTTAAGGATCTGTGTTGGATGTGTATCTCTCATCCAACCAGATGGTTCTCTTTTATCTCTGTCGATTTCCTGCAGTCCCTGGTCAGAAAGGATTTTTCTGATGATTTGTCTCCCTCCTGTCCCTGTAATGGTGCACTTTTTATAAGAAATGGAAAAAAGTGGTGCATAAAGCCGATGTATTTTTCTATATCTGCACCGAACAGTTGAGTAATGGTTCGATATTCAGTTACCATGGATGCAAAAATGACCGGGTGTATCGATGCAGAATGTGCTGCACGCAAGATGTCACGATCAGAATGGATAAGTGAGGCATGTGAACGGCAGCTTGGTGCACTTGGGGCATGCGGAATTGCTTCCCAAAAAGAACAGGAGTTGGTTATCGGGGATGTCCCTGCGGTTGTCAGGCATAATATGCAGGATTATGATGATACGTATCGGGATTTCAAAATAGATGTCCCCGAGTTCTTTAATTTTGGATTTGACATTGTAGATTCATGGGCAAGAAAAGACAGGAATAAACTGGCAATGATCTGGACAAACCAGCAGGGTGAAGAGAAATTTTATACCTTCCGGGATCTCTCCCGTCTCTCAAACCAGATCGTCAATATGCTGATAAAATACAAGATTAGCAAGGGAGATCGGGTGCTTCTCATGTTACCGCGGGTACCTGAATGGTGGTTTGCTGCAATCGCTCTTATCAAGGTGGGTGCGGTCTACATCCCTGCACCTACCATGCTTACCCCGAAAGATCTCACATACCGGGTCAATACGGCAGAAGTGAAGATGGTCATCACGAACGAAGAGAATGCATCCAAGGTTGAAGAGATCTGTCAGGCATGTCCGACGCTCAAAGTCCGCATGCTTGTTGATTCCCGGAAAGACGGCTGGATATCCTACCTGACTGAACTTGACTATCCCGCTCCCGTCTCTTCCCATATCGTCAATCTCGGAGGGATTCGCAAGACCCGTTCATCAGACCCGATGCTTATCTTCTTCTCATCCGGCACCACCGGGGATCCGAAGATGGTGCTTCATCCCCAATCGTATGCCCTTGGTCATATCGTCACTGCACGGTTCTGGCATGATCTGCGCAGTACTGATCTGCACTTTACCGTATCTGATACCGGCTGGGGAAAATCTGCCTGGGGAAAACTTTTTGGCCAGTGGATAGAGGGAGCTGCCATCTTTGTGTATGATTACCGCTGCAAGTTTAACGCAACAGAACTGTTACCTTTAATCGAGAAGTACGGAATTACCACGTTCTGTTGTCCTCCAACCATATACCGGATGCTTATTATGGCAGACCTGAAGAAATTTGATTTTTCAGAACTTCGTCACTGTACCAGTGCAGGAGAACCTTTAAATCCTGAAGTCATCAGGGCATGGAAGGCCGGAACCGGACTGACGATCTATGAGGGATACGGGCAGACTGAGACCGTCCTCGTTCTCGGGACGTTTCCCTGCATGGAACCCAGGTTCGGGTCCATGGGCAGGCCGGCTCCCGGTTGGCGTATCGAGTTACATGATGAAGATAAAAACCCGGTTGCACAAGGAGAAGAAGGGCATATTGCTATCCATCTCAACCCCCGTCCGGTTGGTCTCTTTGATGATTATCTGAAGAATCAGGAGTCACATGATGAGTCATTTAAGGGAGAGTTTTACTACACCGGTGACCGTGCATGTATGGATAAGGACGGGTTTTTCTGGTTTGTGGGGAGAAATGATGATGTTATCAAGGCTTCAGGGTACCGAATCGGGCCGTTTGAGGTTGAGAACGCCCTGATTGAACACCCTGCAGTGGTAGAGACGGCAGTGGTCGGTTCACCGGATCCCATCAGGGGTCTTGTGGTCAAGGCATTTGTTGTGTTACACAAGGATTGGGAACCATCAGATACTCTGGTAAAAGAGCTCCAGAATTATGTAAAGTCAGTAACTGCCCCGTATAAATACCCACGCAAAATAGAGTTTGTATCTGAACTCCCAAAGACCATATCAGGAAAGATTATGCGCAAAGAGCTCCGTGAGATGGAGATGAAACGTGCAGCGCAGATGAGTGAGAATACGTAACCGTCATTTTTGGGATTCATGCGGTGAGGGTGCCGAATCATCTCATTTTCGGCAAAGAATGGCAGTCTCACTACTGTTCCATCATCTGAAAAGAGAGGATCTTTTATTGGTTCGTTGTGTTCCCTTTCTCTGGTTTTTTAGTGGTGCAGGTATACGATGATACTGTAGTTATCTTCTGATTGCAGCATGGCCTGGGCCATGATCCCGGTAACGATATCCTGTGCATGAAAGACTCTCATGTGTCTGAGGATATCATCTTTTTTTATGTAATCGTGGATACCGTCACTGGTAAAAAGGAGTATATCTCCCTTCTCTAACGAGAGGCGGTACGAATCGGTCTTTAGGTTGATACCGATAGCATGGGAGAGGATATGCCGGTAAGGGTGAACCATCGCTTCATCCTCGGTAATCTCACCCATCCGAAAAAGGGTCCGTACCGGGGTATGATCATCACTCTCACAGACAATAACCCCGTTGCGTGCAAGCATGAGTCTTGAATCGCCGGTGTTTATTGCGATAGCCTCGTTATCCCTGATAACTGCAGCAATAAGTGTCGTGCCCATACCTGCTTTCTCATCCTGTGCCATACTGATAACGGCACCATGCGCATCGGTAAATGCTGAGGCAAGAAGCTCGGCAACCTTTTCTGCAGCCATGCCGGAAGAGTAGTTCTCCTGTATCCGGACAGATACGGTGGATACCGCAATCGCCGAGGCCACTTCCCCTGCAGCATGTCCTCCCATTCCGTCTGCAAGGATTACCAGAATTGCTTTTTGCAGGGGAATGATTGCAATAGCATCCTCGTTTGAAGAACGATTGCCGGCATCGGTGAGACCATAGATAACGTCTGTCTCAGGCAGACAATTCTCTGTGTTACTATCCATATCCGGTAATGATACTCCTTATTTCCCGGTCTCTCTCTCTTTTTCAGGAATATTAATGATAAAACGGGCACTCTGCGGACCCTTGCCAAGGACGATGATATCTCCGTCAGACAAAGGGACCATCTCTTTATGGTTCAGCTGACGGTCATTTACATATGTCCCGCCGGTACTTCCCGAATCTTCAATGTGCCAGATATCATCTGTTTTTTTCAGCCTTGCATGCGGGTGGGATATCCGGGTTACCGATCCGTAACTGGCAGGGAGTACCACGTCACGGTCAGGATTAATCCCATCCCTCATGTGTTTATCTTCCCGGCCAAGGAGGATGGAGGTTGCCTTAAGCGGATAGACCTTTCCGTCATCATGACCTCCGATCATCATGAGAACCGGGACCGCTCCTGATATTTCATGGGAGAGGTTTGTTCGGATCTCAGCAAGTTTTCCTGATAGTTCCTCGTCTGAAACCGGGATAGGAATATTTGAGAAGACGCCCAGGTTCCTTACGATCGCCTCCAGTCCTCCCGGCTGTATCGAGTATTTCCAGACCGGATGGAGACCTTTAGACGAGGCATCACTCATTCCCGGTTCTTTCCTGATGACTCCTGCAAGCAGGAGTTTGTTGAGATGTTTCTTTGTGTTCTCGTAGCTTGTCTCGATATCACGGGATATTGCCCGGACGTCTTTTGGATGGTGTTCTATTGCCTTTAATATCCGAAGACGTGTTGCACTTCCGAGTACATCGAGATAATCAGATAATTCTTCTAAAAATTCAGGATCTTTGTCGATAATCAGGGTATGAACATTCTCTCCTTGTGTCATGGGTATCTCTTCTCCTGCACTAGTATAGGGGGACTCGCGATATATCTTTCATTCTTTTTGGGGGTTATATCCATGAGAGGAAGACTCATCCTCGTATTGTGGACACAAAACCCCCATCCGGATCGGAACGATATCTATGGTGGGGAGGTTGTTCTCATAAAAATGCCCTGATCCGTCCGGGCCGATGAGAGAACCAGTTGGTTCAGGAGATAGGGGATCAAACTACTACGTATCTATGCCTAAAAACCGCAACAGAGATGACATTCATCTTTTCCTGCGGCGAACACTTATTATTGTTCACTTTTATGAAGGATACTGCATTCATTTCCGTGAAGGTTGTATCGGAGTAAAAAAGGATTATTTCTGGACAAACCCTGGTATTGCAACCCGTTTCTCGATGGCATTGATCCCGATTGTTGCTACCGTAACGATTGCCAGGTAAAAGAGAGCTACGATGATGAATGTCTCAGTATACATAAAATACTTCGTTGCCACCTGTTTTGCAGATCCGGTCAGTTCGATGACGGTTATCACGTACGCAAGCGAGGAATACTTGATGAGATAGATAAATTCATTTGATATTCCGGGAATAGCCCGTCGCAAAGCCTGGGGGAGAACAATATTGATAATAGCCTGTCTTTTTGTCATACCGAGAGCTTTTGCCGCGATCAGTTGTCCCTGCTGGACCGAGAGCATTGCTCCCCTGATGTATTCAGAGTTATATGCGGAATTACAGCAGATAAACCCGATAACGGCAGCAGTAAAAGCAGTGAATGTGATGCCGATGGTCGGGAACCCGAAGTAGAGGATAAAGAGAAGCAGGAGAAGGGGGCATCCTTTAAAGAAAATGACATATCCTTTACAGATCTCAACGATTGTCCATGAACCGTATGTCCTTCCGACAGCGATTGCAATACCGAGAAGCAGACCGATTGGAGCGGTAACTGCTATCAGCTCCAAGGTAATAACGGTGCCTCCGATAAGTGCAGGGAAGAGAATCTCTGTTAAAAAAACAATCTGGTCCATGTTTTACTCTACTCGTGAAAACCGTGATACTGCCCGATAAATGCTTTACATCGTTCAAACTGAGGATTATTCAGGAGATCCGACGGACTGCCCTGTTCAATGACCCTGCCGTTCTCCATAAAAAGAATCTCATTGGCAGCAGAGCAGGCAAATCCCATCTCGTGTGTCACGACAAGCATGGTCATACCAAGGGAGGCCAGGTTTCTCATCACCTCGATAACTTCCCGGGTCAGTTCAGGATCGAGTGCCGACGTGGGTTCATCAAACAGGATAACATCAGGATCCATTGCCAGAGCCCGGGCTATCGAGACCCGCTGGGCCTGTCCTCCTGAGAGCTCGGCCGGGTAATGATCAGCCCAGTCAGCCATGCCAACCTGGTTTAATTCATACATTGCCTTTTCCCGGGCCTCTTTTGGGTTCATCCGGAGCACTTTGATGAGAGCGATCTCGACATTCCTGACAGCGGTAAGATGATCAAAAAGGTAGAAATTCTGAAAGACCATCCCGATACGCTGCCGGAAATAGTTAATACGCGGCCCTGCATGGGTAACTTCTTCATCGTGCAGCCATATCTGTCCCTGATCCGGAACCGTAAGCTGGTTAATACACCGAAGGAGTGTACTCTTGCCGGTACCGGAGGGCCCGATAAAGCATTTCGTCTCCCCTTTTTTCACGTTAAACGAGACTCCTTTGAGTACTTCCACATTTCCGTAACTTTTGTGGATGTCTTTTACTTTCAGGATATACTCTGTGGTTTCCATATTATAACGCTCCTTCTCCGCCTCCACCAAACCCGGGAATTTTCAATTTTTTCTCAAGAATGGTCAGTCCTTTCATTCCAATATAATTTAACAGGATGAAAATGAGTGCACAGACGATATAGATAGGTAACGTGATGTAGGTCTGTGATACTATTTGTGAAGACCGGGTCAGAAGCTCTGCAACACCGATTGCATAGCAGACTGATGATTCCGTCAGCATCTCAGGGTACTCATTTGACCATCCCGGAAGGGCAATGCGCATTGCCTGGGGGAGAATGATGCTTTTTATCGCGGTAAACCTGCTCATGCCCAGTGAGCGTGCCGCTGTCATCTGCCCTTCGCTGATTGACTGGATGGCTCCCCTGAAGATCTGTGACTGGTATGCTGCGCCCCGAAGGCCAAGGACAGTTCCTCCAACGATAAAGGCCGGAATCCCTCCCAGTCCTATCCCCGGGAATATGCCAAAATAAAAAAGGAACAGCAGGACCAGAACCGGCAGACCCCGAAAGAACCAGACATAGGTCCCGACAATGATCTGAACGGGTCTGCTGCCATAGATCTGACCGAGAGCCATGGGCAGGCCCATGATAAGACCTATTCCCAGAGAACATGCCACAAGCCCGAGAGTTACTGCGATCCCCTCTGAAAGGTACGGTAACCAGTCAAGGATAATTGATTCAGTACTCATCCGGGCTTACCAGTTCCATTATATGCCGTTTACCAATTTCAATGATCATGCACCAGATGCATGATGATCTGATCTCTTCAGTATTCTTTTTCCTATGAAACACAAAATGGGATTTTCTAAAAAAGAGAATCAGTTCTCTTTTTGGTTCTCTTTACAGATCGTATTTTTCTTTGAGGGTTTCCCAGTAGGGATCGTTCATTAACTGGGAAAGGCCTTCATTGATGGTAGCAAGAAGTTCTGTATCTTCCTTCCTGATAGCAACACCATAATCCTCACCGGTATCGATCTCTCCGATCTGGGTCAGGGGTTTGCCTGCAATGGCTTCACGCATCGGGGTTGTGTCATAGATTATTGCGTCAAGACGTTTGTTCTGGAGATCCTGTACCACGATCGGGAAGTTATCATAGGTTACCAGGTTTTCGGCAGGCATCAGACCGGCATCGATTAAATGTTCCTCGACCCAGAAAGCACCGGTGGTGCCACGCTGTGCTCCAATCTTCAGAGAACCTGCCATGAATTCATCAAAGGTTTTTCCGGAGTCCTCGTATATCACCACAGACTGGTTGACTTTGTAGTAGGGGTCGCTGAAGTTCACCATCTCTTTCCTTTCGTCAGTGATGGTCATGCCTGAGTATACCATGTCAATCTTTCCTGCCTGAAGTGCCGGAATAATACCATCCCATGCTATCGGCTGGATTTTAACATCGAATCCTTTCTGCTCTGCTATCCAGATGACTGACTCCACGTCAAAACCCATCGGGGTTCCATCAGGTTCGATATAACTGTAGGGAGGGTACTCTCCATCGATCCCGACGATATAAAGGGGTTTTTCAGTCTGGGTTTCCGTGGACGGGGTTGTCGTGCATCCTGTGATAAGAAGGAGCAGCACAAGGAAAGTGCCGGTCATAATGGTACAAAGATTCCGATTCATCAGTGTAGTACTTGCATAAGATGCAATATATCAGTTGTGAATTGATTCAGAGGTGCGAAAAGATCTCTCTTGTGCATCGGCCGATAACGGGTCCACGTATTCCCGATAATTTCACAGATTCAACCCTTCAATTTGAAAAAAAAACCAGGCTGACTCCTGCCGGATAAGGATGCTTTTTTCCCAAGGTTTTTGTCTCTTACCAAAGGAGTATTAGTATTCACCGGAAAGATATCTGAAAACCTGAATGTATGGCAGTGGATCCGACATATCTTATCTTTTCTATCGGTGTTCTCATCTGTATCGGGTATTTTTTACACCGGCTCTTTTTGGAGACGGGAATACCTGATCTCTTATTTCTGATACTGATAGGAATCGCTGCAGGATCTTCTGCATCTTATCTGTCCGGATGAATTTGGATCTCCTGGTCCGGTGTTTGCCGTTGCCACTGCCACTGCCATTATCATCCTCTTTGAGGGTGGTCTTTCAATCCGGTTACAGGGTGTCAGGGAGTCTCTTCCTGAGGCAACGTTTTTCATTATTGTACAGATACGACAAGTGGCGACGTACTTTCCTGTCGGGTTACTGCCAGGGTACACTCTGATAATCTATGGGAAATCCTATCTCCTATCAGGAAGACGAAAATAAGATATAAAGGCACTCAGTCATCATCAGGATAAGATTCAGGATCTCCTTGATGCCCGGGGTCACAAAACTGCCGTCCATATTCCGATTGAGATCTGGAATCAGTGGAGGAGAGAAGATTAGAGCGTTAGGAAACGTTAATCAGTTTCAATAAAAAAACCATACCGAAAGTCCATTATAATCTTCCTCAATTGTTCGTCTCCCTAATCTATTTCGTATCTGAAAAAAATTGGATTTATGAACCTGAAGCGAGTATTCCTTCATAGACCTTGTGTATCATGTACTGGGCGACCTGCTCCTCGAATTTGGGATCAGCAAAAAATTTATTCACGATATTCTCATTATTTGCTGATTCACGGGATATCGTTGATCGCAACATTTCTTTGAGGACAATTCCAAAATTTTCGTATCCTCTCTTAAATTGCCTTCAGAGTCGATATCAGTAATTCTAATAAATCTGGGAGAATTATTGTCCTCATCTTCTGCATATTCATTAGATCCGTATTTTAATGGCTCTTTTGAGAGATGTTTCAAAATTTTTACACTCCACCCATCAGGTGTCCTCCCCTAACCACATAACCCCTGAATCTTTATACTTTGGATACCGCTTCCATCGTGACTTCCCTTCGTTATCTCTCATTCTTTCTTCTCCCCTGTTCTCACCCGGTACGCCTGATTCGGGCTGCTTGCTTTATCCCGGTAGTACAACTCAATTATTCCATCCCGGAGCAACGGGCTCAGATAACTATCATAAATCCACTTAGGGCTTCGATGCAGAATTTTTCCTAACTCTGCCCGGGTATAGGGACGGATTGTACACAGTTCAACAATAACTGCCTGAACCTCTGCAGGAGAACTTCTTCTTCCCAGATTCTGAATAACCATCTCGAGCGTAGCAGGTAACGACTCCTTACCTGCTCCATCACCCTCCCGCTTAGCAGGTAAGGGATTCAGCGTAGCAGGTAAGACCTTTTCGCTCCCCGTTTTCCCTCCCGGCATGGCGGTTATGGATCCTTCTTCCATAATTGAAGAGATATGTGACTCTGTTCCCCGGGGAGGAACCTGAGTCTCTTTATTTTGAAGATCCGGTATCTCCGGGTGCAATAACCGGCCTGTCGGAGTGTAAAAGGTTGCCGAGGCATGAGAGTGCTGCTCTAAAAGACCACGATTGCGAAGCTTCCTGAGAATACCGCTCACCCCTAATGTATCCAGCCCTGTATAATCACGGCAGATGGCATTATTCACAAAATTCATCTCGCGGGCATGAATGAGGATACGGGCTTCATCTTCAGTTAGATTTGCATCCTTGAAGTGAGAAAGCCACTCAATATCCTCATCATCAAGGAAATGATGACTTTTACGGATTTATCGAACATCGGGCTTTAGATCTGCTTACTCTTATTGAAATTTCGATGGGAAAACCAATAGCAGGACGGAATAGTGAAGAATTTTTGCAAGATTTTTAAGATAGCATCTTCATTTTTATTCAATACTTATGCCTGTAATACTGTCTAATTGAACAAGTTATTTGATAAATCGTTAATCACGACAATATCAGAGATTTATATACTGCATCTACCGGATCTTCGTAAAATGAGATCTGAAATTTACTAAACAGGTCAGGGGGGACGACAGACATCTTGCCAGCTGATGATATCGGTATTAAGACTTTTTTTGCCCCTGCACCAAGGCAGATCTGGAGAAGGTCTGATAAACTCTCAATGGTACTGATAGATCCGCCAATCGTGAACGTTCCAAGGATTGCTATCTGTTCCTGGACCGGTTTGTTAAGAGCTCCTGAACACAGGCTGATAAACGCAGGTAGGGCCAGTTCAGATGAGATGCCTACTCCCATCAGATCCTGGACATGGAGTTGGTAATCCTTCTCTTTTGTTGAGATGCTCTGGCTTACACTCTTTCCATTTGCCTTGAAATAATGAAATGCGGTCTGGATTGCTTCTTTTGCCTTTGCATTGGATCCAAGGCCTGATTTTTCATATTTTCCTGATCCTGAAACGACCTGGAGTTCAAATTTGTATACACCTATCTTTCCATCTTCATTTCTGCTGACTGCATATACCTGGCCTGGTTTTCCCATTCCTTCAGGGATTAACTTGCTTCCTCCGCTCTCAGGGACAGTCACAAAATGTTCAGTGCCTTTTTTAGTATCAATATACGAGAAGTTGACATCATAAAACTCAATTCCACCTATTTTTTTGAGTTGTTCTTTTACCCGTCTTCTCCCGACTAGTGCATATTCGAGAACTTCCCTGATGTCTTCCTTGGTTGCACTCTCATCAGGGTAGATAAGTTTTAACAGACCGGAACAGGTCTTTTTGACAGCGATAACATCCCGCTGGTTGAGATTATTTCCCAGTCTGAAATATGTAAAGACGGCGTCTCCAAAGGATCTTTTTCTCATCTCTCTGAGATATTCAGCGAGATAGTCAACGATAAAGCCATATCGTTCGGTGAAATGTTCCGGCCTGAACTTAGGCACTTCCCAGCCGGGAAGGTAATAGTGAATCCGGTCAAAGAATGCACTGTCGTTGTTCATGGCATCGGGAAATGGTGCAAAGAGGTGTGCGGTTTTTATGAGGGATGCAATGCTCTCGTTTACGTTCCCGACAAAGACGATTGATGCATTTGCGTTTATCTGGTCTTTACCCCGTGCAAATGAGCCTGATGCCATGTAATCTTTCAGGATCTGGATGCCGTCTTTATCCTTGAACCTGATACCGGCTACTTCGTCAAAAGCGACAACGTCCCAGAGCCCGACGAGTCCTACCTGACGTAGACTCAGGTTATAAAAGAGGTTTGCAACGGTGGTTTGACCTCCTGATATGAGTATGGAATTTGGTGAGATCTCTTTATAAACATGGGATTTTCCCGTGCTCCGTGGTCCGAGTTCACAGAGATTATAGTTATTCTCAACGAGGGGGACCAGCCGGAGGAGAAGGTGCCATTTAACCGGATATTTGAGGGTGTCTGGTTCCATCCCGACCGTTCGAAGAAGAATATCGATCCATTCATCCTTGGTAAAGTGTTTTCTCTGGTCTATTACCTCTTTGATATCCATGTTCGGGATCTGGATGGGTTTGATACTTGCAATAATAAAGGGACTTCGTGCTCCTTCGGCTGAGTACTCCATCTTGACGATACACCAGATCCCGCCTCCGAGGAGTTTTTCATATTTCTTGACGATCTCTGGGTCAATCTCTACCTCTTTGATGCCAAGGGATGAGAATTCTGCTTCGTATACATCCCGCTTTTCATTGAGCCTGACGGTTATCTTATCGATGATGGTATAGTATCCGGTTTCCCTGATTCGTGATTTAATGAGTTCTGCTTCATCAGGACGGACGTAATTGTCTGCAAGGATCCGCTTTACTTTTTTTACTCCCTCTTCGATGAGGTACTCGTCATCGGTGGCACAGTTTGATCCAAGCAGGTATTCCAGGACATATACCGGGACATTGTTGCTTCCTTTAAGTTTCTTGGTGAGGTCTTTTCTGACGACCCTGCCTGAGAACCAGGTGTTGAGTTTTGTATCGATATCACCATCAGACGGGCGTTCTGGTTCTGGTACCTGGTCTGTCATGTATTATCCTCTTTTTTAAAAATCATCAATAATTAAAATATCTACTTGTACCGGTATCTCAAGCACGTCCTGAAAGGTAGCCTTCTCATCTTCATCGATTGCCCTGATAATGTAGATACCGTTCTTTATGGTACTGTTCATGGTCAGGGTTATCTCAATCATCCGCTGGTCAGGGTTATCTTCATTTTTGTCAGCGATAATCGTCTTCTCATCACTCACCCGCTCTCCGGAATTATCATACAGTGCAATCTTGCACCGGAGCGGCCCGCGTTTATCGGTGACGTTCTCGGTCTGGAAGAGTGTTATCCGGAACGGATTGCTGGTTATCTTTCTTGTCTGACCGATAATTGTGATACCAACCTTTCCATAACCGATTCCTTTCCGGTCAAGTTCTGATAATGATTTTGTGTGATTATAAAGCAGGACCGGAATTGCTATCTCCTGCAGTGATAATCCTCCATGGACGAAGTTTCTTCCTCCCCCTGCCATTTTGAATCTGAGGTCAGCATAGGGAGTATAGATAAAGAGCGGCTTTTGTGAGTCTGATGGGATGTTGAGTTCGAACCGATGGGTATTGGGAAGGTCTGTCTTTTGAGCGGTGATGATAAACCGTTTATTTGAGGTTATTATCTCTTCTTTATCGATATCAGTCTCTATGAGATCGATACATTCAAGCGAGTCACGGGTATAGAGAAATCCATGGTCAGCGGTGATGATTACGTTACTGATGTTGACTGACCTGGCAAGGCGGTTTACCATCATATCCAGTTCATGGATTGCATTATCAGCGGCTTTGAATACCTCATCTTCGGATCCAAGACTATCTCCGGTCTCGTCTATCTGGTTGTGGTAGATATAAATAACTCGTTTTCCTTTCACCCTCTCCCGGGCCTGTTCGGTTTTTTGATGGGAAAATTCCTTGAATGAGAAGGCAACTGATTCTTTCTCAAAACGTGTCAGAATTTTTCTCCGGTTTTCAATGCCATCGGATTCAGTTCCGTCTACAAGGATCCGGTCTTTGTGGTAGGCGAGTTGCTTGTGCGGGAGGAGCGATGCCATGCCAAGGCGGGTATAGGACGGAAGGCATCCGGCCATGGTCTCTATCTCAATGGTACCGTTGGTGCTTTTGTTCAGCACGTCTTTTAGTTCCATTGCTATCTCGTACCGGAGGGCATCAGAGATGATGACGGCAACCTTATCCCGGTCATTCCGGGAGAGGATCTTTGTGATATATGTGGAAAAGAATTCTCCCTGGTTATCGATGAGTTCGATTCCCCATCTGTTTTGTGAGTGTGCCACGAGAAGATCGCTCCATTTCATGAGGATCTTCTCGGTTATCATTTTGTACTGTCGTTCTACCTGCTCACGGATCCCGATCTTTAAAATCTCTTTATCAATTGTCCGGTCATAAAAGAGGTAGAATTTCCGGTAATAGAGATCAATGAGATAATACGATTCGGTGTATTTATTGAAGAGTTCTGTAGGGGTTTTTGGATAGATATATTCGTCAAAAATTTTCTCTGAGATCCGAATCAGCTCGATGGCATTGGTAAGGGCACAGTAGATATCCTTAAATTTCCGGAAATAATGTCTTGTTTTTCTGGCTTTTATCCATTCGAGGTACTGGTCATAATCCTTTCCGCCATCATAGAGGGTGGTAACTATGGTCCTGATGATCTGTTTATCAAAGATATCCGGTGCTTCAACAGAGAGGTACCACTCAACCTGCGTATCTTCCAGGGTGTTTTCAAGCTCTTTCTCGATTTTTTTATCCTGTTCCTCAAGGAGTATCCGGCAGTATTCATCAAACCTGGCAGCATCGTTGATATGGTTCATCCAGCCAGAGATGAATATCTCACATTCGTTCTCCTGCCGTTTCTTGTTGATGAATGGGGTTAGGTTTTTCAGGTCAAGATCTGCATGCCGGTCGATATGGGTGATGAGTAAGGAGATAAAGAGTTTTTTAAGAGTAGGAGGCTCGGTGTAAAACCCGAATGTCTTTCGTGCGATCTTCCAGAAGGATTCGGCCAGGTCATATCGTTTGAGTTCTTCATACAGGGGGTTTTCGTCTTCAGAGAGTGAGCCAAGGAGGATTTTTTTGATGATCTCCCGCTCTTCGGGGGCCGTTGCTCCTGATAGAACGGTTATCATTCCTTTAATCAGATCGTCTTCTCTCCAATCGTTATCATAGAACTTTTTAAAAGTATTGACCCGCTTTTTACTGGCAAAGAACTTCTGGTGTTTCTCAAGGAAGGGATCAAAGGTATACCCTTCGATCCCTATCTCGGTTTTAAGGTCTGATACTCTGCTGCTCTCAAACCGGTCAGAGTAGAGCTGGATGTCAAGCAGCCAGTTTTTTTCATACACGGGTTCGGGTGCAGGAGAGTAGACAAGGTATGAGGAGGTGATATCATCGTGTTCGAGGAGTTTCTTGGTTGCAAAGATGTTGTCTTTGAGGATATGCACGAGGATTTTATGCTGTGAGAGTGTCTCTGTGATCTGACTCAGGTCTTCTTTGCTTGCCGTCTGTTCTGCGTCGTACCAGAAGACTATTTTGCGGGTCTCAAAGTCGGATAGGTTCCGGAATTTTGCAAGGATTGCAGCAGTGGTCTTCTCGATGCTGAGAATGGACATCAGGGTCTCTCCTGGTGATTGATTGTTTTAGTGTTTGGTCTCATATCTTCCGAACGAGTCCTTCAAATTTCGCGTAATTGACTACGACCCCGTCGTCAAGGTCTATTTCTATCATTGCGAGTGCCTTGTTGTTGAGGAGTTCGTCGTAGCTTTTCATCTCTTCGAGTTGGTTTTTGATTCTCGTGATCCGGATCTTATTCTTTGCCGGATCTCCTAACAGGATGGATAGTTCTGCATCGAGTTTTGCCTGGAGTTCAAGGAGGTAATCGGTCCTCATCTTGGCGAGTGTGGTCTTGTTGTACCGGTGCATGTAGATGAGAGCATTAAAGCCCTGCTGTTTTCCTGATGAGAAGATCCAGTATATCGGCCGTTTTTTGTACCGCTGCACGTGGTCCTTGTAAAAGTCCTTGAGGAAGTAGTCCCTGATGACCTTTTCAGGAGAAGATGTTGTTTTACCGGTCAGGGCTTTGGCAATGAAGTCAAGGTTCTGGGAGAGGGTCTCTTTGCCAAATACGACTTTTAAGAACTCCTTGAACCGGGACACGATGTCATCGGTGAAGTACTCGTCGTCAAGGATGGGGATAATATTGTCGTCGTCCGGGGGGAAGGTGGGATTGGGAACCTGACTGAGATAATCCCCGACAGTCTCGCCCTGGTTGGCAAGGATGAGTCCTGGTTTATCAAGCCCATACCGCCCGACCATGCACCCGACTGCATAAGAGATGAGCTCTTTTACGGTATCGGTGAGGAGGAGGGACTCGAGTTCTTCTTCTGATTTATTGCTGTTATACCGGTAATGGGGGTTGCAGGTGAGGGTTATCTCGGAGAGCGGGACTTCGGGGGTGAGTTCATCTTCCAGACCGTAGGCCTCGATGAAGATCCGGTTGTTCTCCTCCTCGAGTTCTTTCATCTCATCTGTCATCTCCTGCCAGTTGCTGCGGAGTTTTTTGTATGAGGTTTCTATGGTTGGGGAAAGATAATCAGGGCTGATAAGAGGGAGGGTCGCAAAGTCCCAGGAGGTCTCGTATGAGTTCCAGTCGGTTTTGGAGATTAATAAACAAGATTTAGAATCCTCTAATACTGCTTTTTGAAGTAATAATTTTGAATTTACTGGAAGTATTTCAACATCTTTTACCAAATAATTTAATGTTGGATTAATGATGTATAATGTATGAGAAATAATATTTGTATTTAAATACGCAAGTAAAAAATCTATTAATCCTTCATTTGAACTACTTAATGTTGGTGAGGCCTTATTATAACTTTCATTAACATGAACTTTTCGAAATGATATCTTTGATGAAGAAATAGTAGACCAAGTTATTCCAAGAAGATCCCAAAATTCTTCCTTTGGTATTCTGGCAGTATTATCCTTTTTATAAAACTCTCTACTTATTTCACTCCAATCAACAACCCATTCAACATTTCCATACCATTTCCTATATAATCCCCCTTTATGGTGTAATTTCCATTCTCCGTTCTTTCCAATTAAATTTTGAGCAACTTCCCAAAAAAATCGTAAAAATTTCTCATTATTACCGGTAATAATTTGGCCTTCAGATGTGAGGAAATCACTGACTTTTTTATTCTCAAAAATAGATGAAAATTTATCACTCACCCAATACGCTATCGGACTACCCGGAATCTTCCTAAAATCCTCTGCAGAAGCACGATAAAAATTCGGAACCGGATTATTGGTTTTTATATCTGCCATCACTATCACCTCATATTAAAAAACATAACTGAATACTACTATTACTCACGACATCTCCTTCCCTTCACTCAGCTTACGTTCCCAGATAATTTCTGCTGTCTGTTCCTCTTCTGATGAAAGATAGAGCATATACTTCGATGCAAAGATCTGTTTTTGTTCATGCAGTATCGAATATCTTGCAACTCTTTCGGTTGTGTCAGTACAATGAATAAGACTGATAGTCGGGTTATCATCCGGTGTGATACAGAGGTCATCACACATCCTGACATCCTGTTGAGATAGTGAATTGGCTACCCGGGGAGTGACAAAATTCTGGAAGGGATAAAAATTCATACCATTCATTCCTTGACATTCAATGCATTCCTAGGAGATCCTTACCTTTCAGTGTAAGCCGGTATTTCTGCCTACTGCTCTGCGGTTTATCTGGAATCGTCATTTCCAACAGTCCTTGGTCCAACAATGGATTAATCACGGCCTCCCTAAACTTGGTCCGGTTGGTTCTGTGTACCACTGCCATCAGTTCCGTAATTCCAGACTCCAGGATACAAGCTTGGAGAACCAGACGCTGCTCATGATTCAGATCAACCCGGTCCCCGATTGGAGGACTTAGTCCCGACTCAGTCCCTACTTGGTCCCGACTTAGTCCCTCGGCGTGAATCGCCAGTTCTTCTGCCAGAAAAACTGTAACTCTGACCCGCATCCCGATCTCTTCGATAACCGGTTCGGAAATTCCCAGATCTAGAGCCTCCCGAAGAATCCGCCGAAATCCGCTTCCCCACTGCTCGATAAGGCCCAGTTCCCGAAACACCCGTGCAATAACCCGGTTCCGAATCTTTGATACGCCTGATTTCACATCCTCAATGGTCATGCCCGGGAGGAGGATACCGGGATTTTCTATCTCTATCCTGTCATCGAAGAACATTACCCGGATAGGTGCTCCTGTCTGTGAATAATCTGCATGGACAAGAGCGTTGATGATAACTTCCCGAAGGATGGTGAGCGGAATACTCCAGATATCCTTTCGCCTGATATCAGAGAAATCAGCACCTCTCATGGCATGTTTCTTCAGAAACAGGATGATACTCTCCACTGCATCGGGTAGGTGGTCATGAATATCGATATGGTCAAAGATGTATGCCTTGTCTTCTCCCATAAACCGACCACACTGGACCCAGGCATCCGGGAAGAAGTAATCACGTCTTTTCCCATAGAGCAGCATGGAACCATGGACAGGAACATCCCTTCCCTGATCTTTGACCAGAAGTTTGAGGGTAAACAGTTCTTCCCGGGTGAGTTCATGAATCCCGGAAAAATTCTTCCTGGCTGCCTCGATGTCAAGATCTTCCTCTGAGAGATCAGGCATGGGGAGTTCATCATACGAGATTCCTGAGCTGGTCCGCGAGAGCTCAGCAATCAACTCACGATCCGCCTTCCGGTTGGTTGACCCAAGCCTGACGTATACTCCCTCCGCCGATCCTTCCTTTTTCAGGAAATGAGGCCGCCCTCCACTCGGATAAACCTGAACCAGGAGAAGCGTTTTATCGTCGATGGAGAGAAGATCTATATCCGGGACCAGTCGTGGAGCAATCGAGTCAGCAATCAGGTTGCAGAGCCGTTCCTCCTCGTCAAGGGGATCAGCAACACCGGTGATGGCATGAGAACCATCCGCAACCCCGATAATAATCCTGCCCCCTGCGGTGTTGGCAAAAGCGACGATGGTCTTTACGATATTTTTGGGAGAAGACAGATCTCTCTTGAACTCAAGCGTTTTTCCTTCCGGCTGGCTGATGAGTTCTGATGGAGAGAGGATGGTTATGCCCCCATAAGATAGGTATTGTAATTTTTAATAATCTCGAGGGTTTTTGGGCCTTGATTCTCTGCACCTCTAAATTCAGAGAGACGAATGTATGATCCTTTAAATATTGGATTGTAATAATTCTCTATGGTAAAAGAACAGATAGGGACAGTAGCTCCTTCAAAACCAGAATATTCTAATTGAATTAAAGAAATAATTGTTTTCTTTTCTATCAGGAATAATCGCAATTTTTCATATGAAGATATAAACATCCAGACAAATGGCGACATAAAACCAAGTTGCCCTTTCGGTAACGTCAATT
>JAFGOM010000121.1 GCA_016926505.1 Methanospirillaceae archaeon | reverse complement strand
TGCATCGATACAGGTGTTTAAATTGTTCTTTATCTCGTTGAAGTCCCCGTAGTATGTATCCGTAATCGTATCCGGGATATCTCCTTTTGAGATACGGTCGACATATTCTGCAGCGATATGAAGCGGCCCCGTGATGGAATCAAGAGTGCTGTTGAACTTTTCAGGGATACGGGCAAACTCACCGGACTGGCAGGTTACGTCTGCCCGTGCACTGAGATCCCCTGCAACCGTTGCATCAGCGACCTTTGTTACATCGGCAACCAGTGTTTTGATAACGGTCCCAAACTCGTCAAGACCATCTGCGATTATTCCGATCTCGTCTTTCCGGTTCATTGCGAGCCCGTTGCTAAAGACTCCCTTCTTCAATTTATGAATTGAGGATACAATCCGGTTGAGTGGTTTTGTAATGTCTCGTGTGAGAAAAATGCCAAGGATCGCCGCTATCACTGCAGCGATGATGATGACAGACACAATAGTAGTTTTCGCAATAATTATGCGGTCTTTTGTGCTGGAAATCCTTTTTTCTGCATTCTGCAGGGCGAGACGCTTCATTTCTGCAAAAGTATCCTCGGTTGCTCTCCGTGCATCGGCATGTTCCCCTCCGCTTACGAGTGTCTGGTGTACTTCTGTCAGTCTTCCCTGTTCAATGAGAGTACCAACCCTGTGTACTACCGATGTATAATCATCCCACTGGGTAGCGAAGAGAGTAAAGGCAGCCTTTTGTTCTGTATTCATCGGTGTGCCTGCAAGCAGGGTAATATTGGCATCTATTTTCGCGATCTCGTCCTGGATTCGCCCGGCATCAAAGAGATACTCTTCCGGAACTGCCACATTTCGAAATGTCAGTGCACGTATCGAATGTAATCCAACCTCGATCTCTCCGATCCTGGTCAGGGGAACGGTCTCTTCCTGGTACATCCGGTCAGTCTGTTCTGATACATAGTCCAGAGTAATGAATGCAATCCCTCCGATAAGGATCAAAAAGAGAGTAATGATGATATACCCCCCGATAATCTTTGTTCCGATAGAATAATCCGTTAATTTCATGGTAATCGAAGCCTCTTTTAAAAATTGGATGTGATCCTTTTCTGAAATGGTTCAGGAAGAACGTTTTTGCAGAGAAAATGCCGGTATTGGGGCATTCCAGAACTTCTCAAGTCTTGTAATTGTAGTCAGATGCCTGTTTTATATCAGTTCGTGTTCGCAATTGGTTATTGGTACTCGTAATATAAATGAGTATACATTCTGACTGTTATCTGTGCATAAGGCAGGTCCTCTCTGGTAAAAAGAGAGGGTTTTTCATCCGGGATCATATTGTTTATGGATCTGTCTGCCCAATCATCAGATGTCATGATTTTATACGATCTCTTCTGAAAAGAGAATGGTCTTTTTTTCGCAATTCCCATTTGCCTATGCGATGATCATCCCGGGATCCTCTATTATGGCTAAACCTCGTAAGATAATGAGTGGTTCTTTTGTTATTCCGATAAGATAATCGGATCCGATGGCAGAGAGGTTAGGCAGCGGCGGTAAAATATCAGTCTTTCGGATAGTCCGAATCCCAAAGATCTGATCCGTAAGCAGACCAAATTCCATGTTTGCAGATGAGAGTACAATAATCCGGTTAAAGTCAGTAATTCCTGCTTTTGGCAGGTCGAAGAACTGTTTTAAGTCAACGATTGAGAGGATTGATCCCCGATAATTCATGACTCCTCTGATAAAATCAGGAAGTCCGGGTATTACGGTTATCCTGGTTATCATTGCAACTTCCCTGATGATATTCATCTCAATCGCATACCGTTCAGAGGAGAGGAGGAACTCAAGAACGGTAAGTACCTCATAGGAAGCAGTGCTTTCGGTTACCGTTTTTGCAGTTTCTTCTGCCCTTTTGGCAAGGATACGATCCCGTTCAGGTGAGATTTCCGGATATCCATCTGGTAAAATGATGGCATTTTTGGTTTTTTTCTTCGGCGCAGGTGTCATCATGTCTCCATCATTGCACGAACCATCTCACGAAGCCTGGCAACCGGTATACCGTCCGTCTCTGCAGTTATCCTGGTATCCTCCATCTGATCCATGATGGATAGTATCTCTGCAAGGTGCCGTGTTGCATCTTTTTGTCTTCCCTGTTCTTTATACAGTGCACTGATCATGAGATGGGCAGGAATAAAGTTCCTGTCAGCATACAGGCTCTGCCGCAACGTCTGTAATGCGGACGCAATATCTCCTGCATGTTCATGGATAGTCGCCTTGAGGTAGTGAACACGGGGTTCTATCGGATTGCTCAACAAGACACGGTCACATGCTGCGAGTCCCTCATCGGTTTGTTTCGTCTGTATGTAGATATCAACAAGATCTGTGAGTACATCAATACGGGCCGGGTCATCAGCGAGGATATCAAGAAATTGTGTCTCTGCCGTTTTTACCTCTTCTCGAAAGAGATCGGGATGAGCTTTTTCATGGGTATCCCTGGTATCTTTTTGTACCGGTTTATCATTCTGCGCTTTTTGGTGAAGAACACCTGCAGGATCTCTGGTAGCAGTCCTGTTTTTTGTACCGTTCCCCCGGGTTTTATCTGATATATCTATGTGGGGACGGTTATCTATGTGGGGACGGTTATCTATGTGGGGACGGTTTTTCGTCAGACCTGATAATGCTCCAACCCCTGCATCTGACTTTTTTGATAATCCAGTTATCTTTTTTTCGACAGAATGATTCTGTGCGAGAAAAGAATCCGGTTTTACATAGAGGTAGACTCCGCTCACACATACCTGTGTAAACTGAAAGAATAGTGTTTCTGATAACTCCTGTGGACTGACAACAAGAACTCCTTCCTGTTCCAGCGATCCGTACAAAATATCGATAACAGAAGCAGCTTTGTCTGCCCGAAAGTACATAAGGACATTTCTACAGAGTAGGAGGTCGACATACCCTCGTGGTATGATGTTCCTGACCTTCTTCTCACAAAGGAGGTTTAACGCCTGAAAGGATACCATTTTTTGGATCTCCCCGGCAACCGTGGTAGTGTTGTTCGTATCTTTTTTGATATACCGGTCAATATCTACCGGTGCCTCTTCCCGAAATGACCATGATGAGTACTTCCCTGCTTTTGCCCTTTTTAAAACTCTTGCATTGATATCAGTTGCAAGGATTTGTATGTCCCAGGTTGCGATATCAGGAAGGATGCTACGGATGATTATTGCGATTGAGTACGGTTCTTCACCACTGCTACAGGCTGCAGACCATATCCGAATCCGGCGATCTTCTTTTTGTTTTCTCGCAATTATCCCTGGCAGTATTTCATTTTTTAAAGCAAGATGGAGTTTTTTATCACGAAAAAAGTAGGTCTCTGATATTGTCAGATTATGGATAAATATCTCATCATTGCAGGGGTTATTACGTAAAATGGAAAGATAGCGGGAGTATTCCTCCCTGGTAGTTATCTGCATCTCTTTACAGGATAAAAGAACGATTCTTTTCAGGTCAGATAATTTATCTTTTGCAAATACAATGCCACAATCCTCAGTTATTCTCTGGGAAAGGTCTGAGAGATACTGATCATCCGGGTAGAGATCGGCAATCATGATGGTGTCACGTCTGACAGTGCAGTGGTTACCTTCTCTTCTTCAGATTCAGATAAGAACCGTTCCGGGTCCGGGATGAGGATAATGCCGTCCTTTGTAGTGATGCAACCGGCAAAACCCGGTTTTTCCCCACCCGGCTGCTCACGGGGATTTATCTCTCTCTCACAGTCAATAACACCGTTCACGGTATCTGCCATGAGTGCCACGGTTCGTTCTCCTGCGTGTGTTATAATAAGGAGATCGGTTGTCAAAGTCCTGTCTGCCAGGTTCATCTTTCGCCGTATCGAGTAGACCGGTAGTATCTGACCGTGAAGGTTGATTATCCCAAGAACTGAATGTGGGAGATCCGGCAGGGTTGTAATCTTTACCGTTCTGATAACATGGAAAACCGATTCAGTGGGAAGGGCGTACTTCTGTTCTTCAACCGCAAAGACAAGAAGACTCATCATATTGATAGAGAGTTTTTGTCTTTTCATGTGATATAGAATACCTCACCCTGATTGAGGGGAATCCTGTTCTCCCATACCTCCGTGACGATACGTCACGGTGGCAATCCCATTTATTTTATCGATAAACCCGGTAATCAGTCTTATCTTTTCCGTTCTTGTTATCCGTGTTCGCGCTGAAGTTTATCAGGATGTGGTATTTAATCGTACAGGAGAAAAGGATATCACCTGCAGAGCAGTACAGTTATCCTGCAGAATAACCGGCAATGTATTTCTGCAGAATTTCCCGGACTCTGCGTTTTGAATACACCATCTCCCGGGGCTGAATAAAAGATTCCCAATGCACAATCGTATTGATGCCCTGCTCTTCCCTGCTCAGGAAATATAAAATGGCCGATACACGCGATAAAACACAGACAGAAGAAAAAAAAATTGTTCTGGTAGTTGAGGACAGTAAGACCCAGGCGGAGCAGCTGGTCTTTTTTCTTCTTGATGCCGGATATCAGGTTATGGTCGCAGCGAACGGGGTGGAGGCTTTAAAAAAGGTTACCGAGGTACGTCCGGATCTCATCCTGACAGATATCCTGATGCCGGCAATGGATGGGTATGAACTCTGCAGGACTATTAAGACAAATCCTGATACCCGCCCTATTCCCGTCATTCTTCTGACCCAGTTAAAGGATCCTATCGATGTGATACGCGGTCTTGAGTGTGAAGCTGACAATTTCATCATGAAACCATATGATGAACAGTACCTGCTCAATCGCATCGAGATTATTATTGCAAACAAATACCTGCAGGAGGGAGAGACAATGCAGATCGGTATTGAGATCATCTTTGCCGGGAAGAAGTATTACATTCCATCATCACGGTTCCAGATTCTCAATATTCTCCTCTCCACGTATGAAGTAGCAGTCAGGAAGAACCAGGAGCTCCAGAGTTTAAAAGAGGAGTTACTCATTGCAAATGATCAGCTCTCACTAATAAACCGGGAACTTGGAGATAATGTAGAGGAACTTGCAGCAGAAGTCGCCACCAGGAAGAAGGTAGAAGGGGAACTCAGGCTGGCCTACGACAAGATCCATCTTATGAGCTCGGTAACCCGTCATGATATGTTTAACACTCTCACCGCACTCTCCGGGTACCATGAGATCGCGTATCATGAAGCAACCGATCCCGCTTTTGTCAGGTACGTAACGAAAGAAAGAGATCAAATCGGTGAACTGACCCGGTTGTTTCATGAGAGCAGTCTTTTTTTAAAGAGCGCTCATTCAGATATGAAGTGGCGGCCCTTACCGATGATTATTCAGGATATAATCAGTAATTTTTCAGGATCAGGTCTCACCTTTACTGTCGATATCCCTGACATCGTGGTATATTCTGATTGCCTTCTTGATCATGTCTTTACCAATATCATTGATAATGCCATCCGGCATGGCAGGTCAGTCTCATCAATACTGATTCGGGCAGTACAGTCTGATACTGGTGTGTCTATCGAGATACAGGATGATGGAACCGGTATTCTGGAGAATGAACGGGAGGCGATCTTTACCCGCGGGTATGGAAAAAACACCGGTCTTGGTCTCTATCTTATACGGGAGATTCTCAAACTGTATCAGGGTACGATTCACGAGGCAGGTTCATCTCAGGGTGCCCGGTTTGTCATTGATATACCCTCAGATAGTATCAGGAACCGGACAGATTGGTACCCGGAATAATTCATCGATTGATCCGGTTCTTCTGACTCAGTAGTAACAGGCATAGGGGATATCTGAAAAACCGGATTCACTCTTTTAATTTCCGGTTTACCTCGTATACCTCAAAAATAATACCGGGATCTTGTAATCAGGTGGTATACAGTGGCATTCGTTGGGCGATAGCATTTCCGCAGACAACTGAGATGGTATTTCCAAAGGATGCATTTATCTCCGTATCTCCGGAATCAAGGTACATCTTCCGTGTCAGTTGTAATTTCGCAGGGGTTGCAATGACAATGATACCCGATGGACCGGTTTTTGCAAGAACCCGGGGACTTACCTGCTGATTCCCCCGTCCGAGAATAAAACCCTGGGAACCGATTGGACTGAGTATTATCTGTACCCGGGGGTATATTTCCATAAGTTTCAGGATATCTTCTTCAGAGAGATCCTGTTGTATGGTTTTTTTCTGATACAGTGCATCGATACCAAGGAGCGTGTTTTTAGTCTGCAATCCCTCTGCAATGGCAGCAGTTGTCTCCCCGGCACCGATAAGATACAGGGTGTCATCCCGCATCAGTGAGATGATAAACGACGCGATCTCCTGCCGGGATCGCTGCTCGTTTGCGGGATCGAGAGTTATCTTCCCTCCGGGACAGTATGTTTTCATGAAAGGGATCTGCACGGTTGCATAGAGTTTCGGGTGTAAGATACCCTGCCGATATGCTTCTTCGTCGATGTCAAGGACTTCAGCAGAACAGAGCGGGAGATCTAAAATCCTGCTCACGATGGCAGCAGCACTTGCAGGTGTACTTGAAAAGACCCCGGAGAACATCTTTACTCCTGCCGGAATACCCAGAATGGGGGTGTTATGTACCGAGCAGGCAACATCCCGTGCCGTTCCGTCCCCTCCACAGAAGAGAATCAGATCTACCCCTTTCTCTTCCATCAATCTGCATGCCTCCTCTGTATCTTTCCTGCTGCTGGGCGATGCCGGAGAGCTGATAACAATGATATCCTCTGCCCCAAATTCAATAAGAATATCCGCTCCCATTGCACCGCCGGCTGTTACCCATGTTATCGGTGACCGGGGAAGATGGGAGAGGAAATCCTGTGCCTTCTTTGGTGCGACTTCTGTAGCGCCCTTTAATATCGCTTCCTCGTACTTCCCGTCAGTTCCTTTGAGTCCTACTGCTCCTCCCATCCCGGCAACCGGGTTTATGAGAAAGCCGATATGGCTCATTATTTTTCAGGAGACCTGTGGCAGATTTGCCAGGGATTGTTTAATAAGTTCAGCAGGATACTCGTAATCAGGGAGATCACCGGCAAAATACATCTCATAACTGCTTAAGTCAAAGTGACCGTGTCCACTGAAGTTAAAGAGGATCGTCTCCTCCTCTCCTGTCGTACGACATTCCAGAGCCTTGTCAATGACGACCCTGATTGCATGGGCGGTCTCAGGTGCTGGTATGATACCTTCTGATCGGGCGAAAGTAACGGCAGCTTCAAATGCCTCATTCTGGTGGCAGGATGTTGCCTGTATCAAACCTTCGGCGTGGAGTTTTGAGACGAGCGGAGCCATACCATGATACCGCAGACCTCCGGCATGAATCGAAGCAGGAATAAAGTCATGGCCAAGTGTATACATCTGCAGGATCGGCGTCAGTCCGGCAACGTCCCCGTAATCGTACGCATACAGCCCTTTTGTCAGTGTCGGGCATGCAGCTGGTTCAACTGCGATAATTGAGGTATCGTTCTTCTTCGTTATGTTGTCCCTGACAAAGGGGAACGAGAGCCCTGCAAAGTTCGATCCTCCTCCTGCACATCCGACAACAACGGTGGCCTCATCTTCCGCTGCTTTTAGTTGTTCCTGGGCTTCCATCCCGATGACCGTCTGGTGAAGGCACACGTGGTTTAAGACGGATCCCAGTGCATAATTGGTATTATCATGGGTAGCCGCATCCTCTACCGCTTCAGAGATGGCGATCCCGAGACTTCCCGGCGTATCGGGATCCTTTGCAAGGATTGCTCTTCCTGACTGTGTTTTCGGGGATGGAGAAGGGATACATTCTGCCCCCCAGGCCTGCATCATCATCTTCCGGTATGGTTTCTGGTCGTAACTGCCCCTGACCATGTACACCGTGCAGTCAATATCAAAGAGTTCCGTAGCAAACGAGAGTGCACTTCCCCACTGGCCTGCACCGGTCTCAGTGGCTATCCGCTCAATCCCGGCCTTCATGTTGTAATATGCCTGGGCAATGGCAGTGTTTGGTTTGTGGGATCCGGGCGGACTGACCCCTTCGTATTTGTAGTAAATTTTGGCAGGTGTCTTTAGTTTTTTCTCAAGACGGTGGGCCCGGTACAGCGGACTCGGTCTCCATAATGTCAGGATATCGCGAATCTCGTCAGGAATAGGGATATACTGTTCCTGGCTTACCTCCTGCATGATCAGGTCCATGGGAAAGATGGGTGCAAGATCCGCAGGTCCTATCGGTTTTTTGGTCTGCGGATGGAGCGGAGGCTGTAACGGGGTCGGAAGGTCAGCCTGAATATTATACCATTTCTTTGGTATCTCATTCTCATCAAGGAGGAATTTTGTTTGCATGTATAATTATGTATTATAATGTACATATTTAAACATTCGTGAATTGCTGTCATCCCATAATAATACGAGAATGCATTTGGGTATTGTTCGTGGAGGCCCCCTTCTTTTAAAAAAGTACGGGTGAAGGGGTAGTCTTCCTTTAAAGAAACCGTGTTTTTCGGGGAAAATTCGCTTCATACCCGCTCCAGTTTCCCCCTATCCGCTTTATCCGTGGATTACATGTAAGAACAGATGCACCCGTACTGCCCGGCCTCCCCCGGTGTTTAGCCTGATAGTACTGCCATCGGGAGCATTCTGCTCACCCGCCAGCTGACGGGGATCGTGGACGGGAGACAAAAGGTCGGCCTGCCCGGGTTTGGGCGCATCAAAGAACGAGTCCCAGGTCCCGGAAAGGGATTGCGAGCCGGTTGGCGGCTGGATATCTGACAGAGGTAAAAGCGTGCCTGAGAATGATCCGTTATAGATTGCTTCTCTTTACTTGCAGAACGGATAACATCAGTTCGTATCATACGGCTTTCATATGATTCTTATCAACAAGGAAAAGGTATTATGGGATTTATTCAGCGGTATCGTCTGTACCGCTTGTGTGCCTGTTCAATTGTCATCAGATCAAGCACAAGAATGGTGTTGGCTTCTTTCAAAACCTTATAAATAATCGTGTACCGCCTTCCAATATGGATGCGATACAGATTTTTTGCTGGAAATAAACACTCACTGGAGGGTATAGACCCAGGTTCTTGTAGTTTTGTGATATGACCGAAGATCTCTTTCCGGAGATCCTTTGGAATCCGTAAGAGAGTTTTTACTACACCCCTGTCAAGTTCAACATTCAAATAAATCCCCCAGCCCAAATCCTCTTATCCTGACAATCGTTCGATAATTTGATGCAGAATTATGCGGAGTCATCCAGATGAAGTTCATGTGCAGCATCTTTCAGGCTGATAAAATCACCTTTCTTTTCAATTTCCTCAAGATGCATCAAAAAATCATATTCCTCTTTCAAAGCAATCATCTCCTCCAGAAGACCGGTGTACGTCTGACCCGGTCGCTTCAGTTTAGATAATGACTCCCAGATCTCTGTTGTGACAGGAATTCTTTTGCTTGCAACTTCATTTGCTGACATGAAATACCCCTTCTCATGACAAAATATTCATCATCGTTGTATCCAGACACTTTCATGACGTGTTCATTCTGTATGGATCTGTGCACCATGGTCACGGCGTGCATGTCTGTAAGCTCTTACCATATTGCTATTGGCAATAGGAATACTTGACTGTTTCTGTTCCAGCAGTATCTGGAATTAAAGAGGAATGAGCGGGACAGTGAGCACTTTTAGACCGCCATTGACACAAGGAGACCCGCCTTTGCATATGTATCGGTTCTACACATCTTCGCCGTGTCTTAATTCAAGCAGCACAAGCAGCAGCAAGAAGTGGTAATAATTATTTGAGAGGGTTAAAAAACATTCATCATACAAAAAGGCAATTGTTGCACGAGCCAGGAAGATACTTACTATTGTCTGGAATGTATTGATGAAAAATGAACCTTACAATGATGAAAAAGCAAGAGGAATTCAGAAAAAACACTCGATTAAATCACAAAGAACTAACAATATTCAGATATTAACTGTTCACGACACATATCGAATTCTTGAGGAAGCAGGAGAAATCAAAAAGTTAGAAGGAGATGAAGGATATATTTTGCATGGTCCGACAGCCAGTATCTAACCCCGATTACAGATTTTCATAGTAAAATCAGGAAACGAATGAATTATCCCATGGAAAGGATTTTATTCCCGAGTTCTCCAGCTTTCTTTTTATCGATGATGAGTCCTGCCGAGACGGTTACCCAGTGCGCAAGGTCTGAAATGTGCTTTTTTTCAAGATCATCAAAGAGAAGGCCATCCATGTGTCCCTTTGTCTGGCGCTCCAGGAACTGTCTGGATGCGGGTCCCAGGTATTTCGTGGTCTCTGCAAGGACCGATTCAGATAATGCCGACATATCCCGGGCTCCATTACTTCTCTTCGGGATCCATCATCATGATCTTCAGGCTTGAGACCATCCTGCTGAATGACTGAGCCAGTTCTCCTATCTCATCCTTTCTCTCAACCGTGACCAGAACTCCCATGTCACCCATACTTATCCGTTCTGCAGTCTCATTCAGACTGTCAATATCGTGTTTCATGGTCATACTGAAGAACCCGATAATCAGTCCCGCGATGATGATACCGATGAGCAGGATGATATAAATGGTATTTCCGATGAAGTCCTGTCGCTGTATGACCCGGTCACTGCTCATATCAACACCAACGATACCTATCACTGAGCCCGTGGAATCCAGGATGGGTGCATAGCCTGATATCACCGTTCCCCATTCGTCGGTGGTAAATTCATGTTCTGTAATCGGCGTTTCAAATCCTTCCCGCATCTCCGCGGTAGGATTATCGTACACCTCGTCAATCCCTGCAGCATCTTCAGTTATTCCGTTCTCTGCATCGATGATAAAGGCAACATCGTCTCCTTTCATCCGCATGGTATATACGTACAGGATCTCAGAATTGGCATTTTGTATAGCATACAACTGGTCACGGATCGTGACGAACTTCTCGCTCTCCTCATCACCGGGAGCGATCGTCTGTAAGAGATCACCGTCTATCTGAGTGGCGATAACACTTGCAATCGCAGTAAGTTCATCCCGGGTGGTCTCTTTTAAGGCTGATTTTGTCTCACCAAAGGTGTAAACAACGCTCATTCCTGCAATGACAAGGATAAGAACGATAAATGCAAGGGTTAGTTTCGTAATGATGCTATGGTACCAGGGAACGGTCTTCTTCATGAGAGAAAGATTATTCCGGTTTTTATTTAATGATATCTGTCTAAATCATCTTTTCTTGGATAATACGGATAATACCGGGTGATTAGTGATTTTCACAAGGTGGCGTGCATTGTGCAGAAGTAGGGAAATAATTCCTGATTAAAAGAAGAAATTCTTGTTTTCTTTTTCATTGAGATCGGATTATTATTCTGGTCAGAAAAACGAACGACTCCGGTACTATCAGCAATGGTATCGATCCGCTTTATGAGAAAGAAACACCTATGATACCCTGCCGGTTTATGAGGAAAGAGTGTTTCATTCTTTGTACCAATCTTTGGATTGCATCAAACAGCGATACCGGAGGTGTTTTTTATTCCTGCACTTGATGAGATGCTCTCCCTGCTGGATGAAGGGATATGGGAAGTAATCATCCCTAAAGACCAGGTGACAGAACCTCTTGATGCAGAATGGAAGGTTTCGCCTATCAATGTACCTACACCCGGATGTGTTGCAAGTTACCGGAAAGGTCGGTTTCATCTTCATGAGACGGTTCATGAATGGCGGGTACATCGTGATCGTTTTGATCCCGTGATTCATCCGTTTCTCCATCTCATTGACGATGCTCCCCTGTTACTGATGATAAAGGAGACCATGGTTACCTTCGCTTTACGGAAAAATAATACAAACTCATTCTTTTTAACCCGGTTCCTGGAGGAACAGGCAGATGCCGTAAAAAAACATCTCGCGATCGGGATAGTACTGTTTTGTATCGGCCTGTTCTTTCTTATCGAGCCATACCTTGCATTCCAGAGTATCTTTTATCTCTTCCTTCCCGTTGTACTGGTCTGTCTTGGTTTTTATTTCCTGCATGCCGGAATCTCGTTTTCTTTCTTCCGTATTAAACATGAATGCAACGTTTTTTCTGGAATTATTGCTCTTATCGCCGGAGTTGCAATATTGTATCTTCCCCTTATTGTATGGATACTGGTATTTCTCGGTATCGTCAGCGCCTGGATGTTTGCCAGTGCAGCAATGCTCTTATTACGGGTGATGAAGGGAAGGGAAGCGGTTCCTGAAGGTTTTATCAGCAGACTTGTCATTGGGTTTCTCTCTCTTATTCTCGGGATTGCAGGAATCATTCTTCCCGAGGCTGTTATCGATATCTTCATGATGATGTTTGGTTTCATTGCTCTCCTGATCGGGATATCCCTAATTGGTATTGGATACCAGTTACACGCCCGCACACATGAGTGAGAAGCAATCACTGGCTGATGTAAGGTTTCATTTATCGGTGAGGGATTGCTTTTCTGATATCGGTAACCATAATCTAGACAACACAATAGGATCCATGCATAATAGGAACATGGAGAGAGACCCTGTCATCGAGGCAAAGAACCTGTTTAAGAATTACCGGGATCTGACTGCAGTCTCCGGGGTTTCTTTTGAGGTGTACCAAGGGGAACTTTTTGGTTTTTTAGGGCCAAACGGAGCAGGAAAAACGACAATCATGAGAATGATCCAGTGTGTCTCTCCGAGAAGCAGTGGTGATTTATCGGTTTTTTCGCGTGATACAGACCGGGATGGCAGGATAATCCGATCCCGGATCGGCGTCGTTCCGCAGGAGGCCAATCTGGATCCGGATCTCTCGGTAGAGGATAATATCCTCGTATATGCACGCTTTTTTCGGATCCCTCCCATGGAAGCAATTACGAGAACAGAAGAACTTCTCTCATTTTTTGAACTGACCCGGAAACGGAAAACCCCTATTGCGTCACTATCCGGTGGCATGAAACGCAGGCTTCTTCTTGCTCGTGCTCTTATTAACCGCCCCTCACTCCTGATCCTTGATGAACCGACAATTGGTCTCGATCCCCAGGCCCGTCATCACATCTGGGAACGACTGATGCAACTGAAACAGGAGGGAAATACCATCGTTCTTACTACTCATTATCTTGATGAAGCACAACGGCTCTGTGATCGCCTGGTTATCATGGATCAAGGGCAGATCCTTGCAGAAGGCTCTCCTGATGATCTGGTAAAACGATATTTTCAGACTGATATCATCGAGACTGATAATGATCCCCTGATCCGGGACTGTCTTATAAAGAACCGTATCTCCTTTGAGACTGCCGGGGATCTGATCCAGATTAAGGATGCCCTGACCCCGCTGGTTGCAGATCATCTCCTCATGCAATGTTCCGGTGTACGGATAATCAGACGGCCGCCCACTCTCGAGGACGTTTTTCTGCTTCTGACCGGGAGGAGGATTCGGGAATGAGTGTATCAGGAAAGATCGGTTCAGCGGTTTTTGTGGTTTTGTGGGGATCGGGTATGGTATGGAGAAGAAATGCCACGGTCTTTGCAAGAAATTTCACGGTGAATATCGTACCCCCGTTCCTTGAACCCCTTCTGTACCTTGGTGCTATCGGGTTTGGTATCGGTATGTTTGTGGAGGATGTTATGGGTATGCCGTTTGTACAATTCATCTCACCGGGGATTTTTGCAGGATCGGTTATGTTTGCCTCTTTTTACGAATGTGCCTACGGAACGTATGTCAGGATGTATTATCAGAGAACATTTGATGCAATTCTCGCGACCCCGATAACTCTTCGTGAGGTGATAATCGGAGAGATTCTCTGGGGTGCAACCCGTGGTTTTATATCAGCCTGTGTCTTTTATCTGGTTCTCGTTCTTCTCGGCCTTGTCCCGGTTATTTCAGGAATTTTATGTCTCCCTCTCGCTTTTCTGGCAGGCATCTGTTTTTCAGCCATTGCGGCCTGTTTTTCAGCAATAACTCCTTCTATTGATGCCCTCTCCTATCCTTCTACCTTATATGTCTCTCCCATGTTCCTCTTCTCAGGGACATTCTTTCCGATCAGTGTTCTGCCTGAACCGGTTCAGGTAGCCGCGTTTGCTCTTCTCCCTCTTGCCCACCTGGTAGCACTCTCACGGAGTCTTATGACCGGCCTACCTGATCCGATATGGATGTTTCATATTCTCTGGCTCATTATTGCTGCATGCATTGCAACGGCTGTTGCCATCCGTCTCTTTGAGAGGAAACTTATCGTCTGAAGGTCAGAGGTAAAAAAAGCAGGTACGATACATGTAATGATCTCTCTTTGTGCTACCCTTGGTTGATACATCCATATGATGAGAGATCTCCATTGATACCGAAGGTATACGGAAAACAAATCTACTGATAACTCGTATATCCGATCTCTTTTTTTGACAGACGTATTGCTTCGGGAACCACCCGTTCATTTTGTTACTGATTTCGCTTTTACCGCTCTTATCAATCTCCTGAATCGGGGTTACATTATTCGTTTTTTCGGAGTATAAGCCCTTATACCTGCTGTATATCAGGCCAGATGGGCAGAAACCGATTGGTTTGGAATGTTTTTACTCCATCAGTTGAGAGAAGAAGCCAGTTTATTCCAGTGATGCCCTGACGATACGATACCCGTTCATCTGTCTCAAATTAGCGAAAGCGGTCCCTTTTTAGTTACACAAAAATCAGTCTGTTTGGCGGTAGCAACCAATTCAGCATAAGAGACGAAGATTTCATCATCTCTCTTTATTTTAAGCCTTTCACGAGTTCCCATGGATTGCACGACCATAGGACGGTAAAACGATATGAAGGTAATGCATTTATCGATGCGAATAAATATGAACATCTGTTTGAAAAGGATGAGAGGTTGGGGTTCCTTAAATGGGGGATACCTTATACGGTGAGGGATGGATATATGATAACAACAGAAAAAATTGGATTTAGATGACTGATTCTGATCATCCCTATAAACGATTATTTAGTCATCCAAGGATGATTGCGGATCTTCTTTTGGGATTTCTTGAACCGGAACTGACAGATACTTGCGATCTTGATACCCTGACACGTTGTAATGGTAGTTATGTCACCGATGACTTACGTGAACGGGAAGATGATATCATCTGGAAGGTGGCATACGGGGATAGATCACTCATTGTCTACCTTCTCATAGAATTCCAGTCTAAACCTGATTATTCCATACCGGTCAGGATCATGTCATACATGGCTCTTCTCTGGCAGGATCTCATACGGACAGGGATTATTGTTCCATCAGAGTAGATACCGGGAATTATTCCGATTGTGTTGTATAATGGTGAAACTCCCTGGAATGTCTCACAAGATATCAGGAAAACAATAGTCATGCCTGAACCGGTACGCAGGTTCATTCCCTCCGTCCCCTATCTGTTGATCGATGAACTCAGGCTATCCGTTCATCATCTGATTGAAGTCAGAAATCTTGCAGCATGTCTGTTCGGGCTTGAACAGTCTGTTAGTCCCTCGGAACTCTTTATTCTCGGCGTCAAACTGAACCAGTGGATGGAAACAGATCCTGTTCTTACCGTAATGAGAAAGGATTTCTCATTATTCTTTGAGAATACATTAAAGAGGGATCAGAATATACCTATACCCAACCCATTTCATGGAGGAACGATGTTAGCTGAAAGAGTGAACCGGTGGATTGCCGAGTACAAAGCGGAAGGAAAAGCGGAAGGTATGGCAACAATTCTTCGTCGTATGAAAAATGCCGGAATGTCGGTCGCTGAAATAGGAAAGATAACCGGGTTGCCTGAAGAAGAGATTAGGCACCTGATATAATTGCTGACTATACTGATAATTCTTTCATTCTTCCTCCTTTTCTCATTAAATCAGATTAGAGTTATGGAATCCTGTATCATTTCCATTACCCGCTTTCAAACCATGTCCAATAATTGATACAACAAGACCGCACAACCTGGCTCATAGTATACCCTACTCATATTTGACTTTGATTTACACAGCCAGGGAATACGAACAGAAAAATTTCGGTAATATCTCTCAAGACATCAGGGAAATGATAGTCCTGCTTAAACCGGTTCAGGTAGCAGCGTTTGTTCTCTTCTCTCCTGCCCACCGGGTAGCACTCTTACGCAGTCTTATGACCCTGCCTTTTGGATCTGATATGTATGTTTCCGATTCTCCGGAATATTATTGCTGCATGCATTGCAACGGCTGTTTTCATCCGTCTCTATGAGAGGAAACGTATCCTAAAAACCCTTTCTTTAAAAAAAAACAAGTACCCTGCAAACTGGTATAAATTGTTTCATTGACCCAAAAACTCCTAAAAACCCGGTGATAAAACGATTCTCGTGGCATTAATTGAGATGTCTTCTGATTTTTTTCTCACTTTTTGGTGTTTCATTTCGTAATATTTTTATAGATGGTAATGGATATATCAATAATGTATCTGCCTTCACAAAAGGTAATATGTGCAGTAACCGTCTTTTTTTCTCTATTCATCCTTGTTTGTGTACCTGCAAGTGGAGTCGTCTGGCAGACAATCGAGGCACAAACCGGGATTACCATCGACATTCCGGCAGGATGGAACTATTATACCTCTTCTATCGGTTCACGAACCGTGACCACGGCAACTGATTCTGAAGGGCGGATATGTATGACCATTACGATACAGGATCATATAAAAGACTCTCTCTCACCATCACCGGGTTTATCTGGCAATAAACAAATCCTGCAGGTTGTGGAAACGCTCCCTCCTTCATTCATCTCCTCACCGGTCAGTTCCCTCTGTGGGAATGGATGGAATCTCGTGTTGTCTGAATATTCTGATGATACCGGAAGCAGGGTCTATGCAGTCTCGGTTGACAAAGAGGCAGGAGATGATCTCATCATCAGTTTAACGGTTCCCCAATACCTGGATTGTGCAGAGTACCGGAACATGGTATCTGAAGCATGCTGGCGCATCATGATCGATAAGGAGCCGTATATCATTCGTCCGGTCATGGGAATATGACTGTTTTTTTGTAGCGCTCTCCTGTGAATTGTTTCTTTTTCCTTCTCTTATGTGTTCTATTGCCTAATTGCGGTCATTTTTTTCATCATCAGATGAATACTGACTTCGATGTCTGCTCATGGAAAAAAAATGACCCCGTGGAAACAAACTCTGTCCCGGGTTTCCCCGGCATAGTGAAATTTATGCGTTCTTTTGACATTACACCCCATCACCGGCAGATGGAGATGGTCTTTAAAAAAAACTCTGACTCACTTGTTTTTTTCGAAGTCAAAAGATATCAGGATGATATCTGAACTCCTAAATTTTGTCCGAGTGTGGTAAACTGAACAAGCCATTCCTCTGCATTGGTATCCCCGTTCGCTGCAAGAACTCTCATTTCATCCTGTTTATCCTTTCCTATCAGGTAATACTGGTTCTGTGAATTCCAGATATCAGGCCGAAGGGAAAGAGGCTGAATAAGGTTTAACAGTTGATTTAATGTTTTCAGGTTTTTTACATTATCCGGTTCTCTCTGGATTTTTGTCATATAACGGGTGATCGTGTTTGCTGCTTCAAACTGTAATGTTAAAATATCAGGCTTAAAATGTCCGTTTAGCAGGGCATCAATGATATTTTCCAGGGCAGGAAGATCGATCTCATTACGTTTAAGGTTCTTGTGCAGGTCACGGTTCAGGATATACTGAATCGAGAACTCCAGTACTTCTGGTGGTTTGATATTCATCTCTTTCATGGCTTTGATGAGTGGGAAGTATTCATTGTATATCCCCCGGTATATGTCCTCGATATCACCCATGGTGGTCTTTGTAATCTGGCTCATTACTCTCCTTTTCCCTTCTGGGAAAAGGTGCCCGAGTGAGTAGGAATGAGACTCAAAATGCACATTTAAAGCGAGGATGATGCCCAGCAAATCATTTTTTAAGAAGGCATTCCAGATGTCAGTCTGCATTGCAATACATTTCTCTTCAGTGGTATATGGTCTGATTCCGCCGATAAAATTGTGCGTTTCGACATGTATTGCAGCAAATGAAATAAGGGTCTCTTCTCTGGTTATTTGAGACTGGAAAGAGGCATTTCCGGTTATCAGTTTCATCTTCCCCTCTGTTGCCTGCCGGTAGGTGATCCGGGTGATGGTATAGGCCGGGATCTCTGTTTTATCAGGATCTGACTCGAAGAGTGACATAATGGCATAATGAAAAGCAGCCCGCGAAACACTGATAGCAGCAGATTTCACGTACGCTTTATAGAGAGAAGAACCGTCTCCAAACGCTTCAAGATTGCTCTGTGCATTATTGAGGATATGCAGGTATCCGGGCTCAAGATTAATACCGCTGACTTTTTCTGCCAGTTCAATGGCACGGCATGCATATCGCATCACCTGTATCGTCTCTATTCCTGATATGTCATCAAAAAACCATCCACAACTGGTAAACATGAGAAGAGCATTACGCTGCATCTCGAGAAGTTCCATTGCGAGGAGTTGATGATTTAAATTTTCTGGATTTTTCTGGTGTTTTTGAAAAAACCGGTCGATTACCGGGGATGAGCGGTCAGAAATTATCTCAATATAGTCATCCCTGGCCTTTAAGGGATTTTTGAGGATCTCCTTAGCCGAAGTTTCGTATATCTCTTTTAATTGTTCTGACAACCAGTCCATCGCTTCCCTGAGGGGGATACGCCATTTCTGGTTCCAGTTTGTCATGTTATGGGATGTCTCACCAGCCATTTGATTCATGGATGTGCAGGTCTCCCGATCCGTAATGAGACAGACATGATCGGTATGGCAACCACAGTCCTGCCTCCATCGTTCAATCCCGTGACTGCAGCTCCATGATGAGTTCTCAACGATCTGAACTTCATGGACCGGAGGGAACCGGCTTAAAAATTCTCCATAGTTTGTTATATCGGCATAGCCGCCTGATTCGATGGTATGGATGGCATAGGCGAGTGCCATATCTGCGAACCGGTGGTGATGACCATATGTCTCCCCGTCCGTTGCCACACTCACCAGCCGGGGTGACTGATCATGATGCAAAAACGCTGCCATCATTCGTGAAGCGAACCGCTCACCATTCTTGAGGAGATCACCAAATGCTGTTTCATACGCCATTTTTGCGTCATAGAAGAAGATGGCTATTGTTTTATTGTCAGGCAACCGGCAGAGATAGGGCACGGTGGTATCAAGAGTCCCTTCAAAAACAGGTATCCATGATCCATTACTTTTTCGAATACGTTTTGCCTGATGCGGTGCAAGGATGGTGTAACGGATGTTATTCTCTGCAAGGATTGAAAGGGTTTTTTGACAGACTGCAGTCTCCGGAAGCCACATCCCTTCCGGATCACGCAAAAAACGTCTTTGAAAATCTCTGATGCCCCATATGACCTCTGTCTTTTTATCACGTTCGGATGCAAGAGGCATGATGATATGATTATAGACCTGTGCGATTGCAGATCCATGACCTGAAAATTGTTTATGACTTTCACGATCCGCTGCGAGGATCGCCTGATACACTTCGGGGTCATTCTTTTCCATCCAGGAGAGAAGCGTGGGCCCGAAGTTAAAACTCATCTTTGCATAATTGTTTACAATATCAATGATGGTCCTGTGACTCCCGAGGATCCGTGAAGAAGCGTTTTTTGCATAACACTCGGCGGTTATCCGTTCATTCCAGTCATGGTATGGATATGCAGTGTCCTGTGTCTCGATCTCTTCAAGCCAGGGATTTTCCCGCGGAGGCTGATAAAAATGTCCATGGATACAGATATACCGGTTCATGCGATTACAACCTTCATTGGGTTATGGATGCTGCTCTCTCTTCTCATTTGTTTTTATATTTTCCCCATGAGTACTGGTTCCTGGAAAGAGACTCATTTTCTCTTATCATTTATAAACCCGGACAGGGAAAAAAACCTCTCCTCCCCCGACCCGGATATTCACACGCATTATCAAACGCCTGATACTTCCCGGTCTATCTGTTTGTTTCTCTCCCGATATTAATGAACACGACAATCTCATGGTGATTACTGAAATGGAACTGCTCACAAACGGTTGTTGAATTACGGTGTGCAACCGCCGGGCATAACAATATGCACCTCCAAATGTAAGAATATCCAGATGGATCCTCTCACGATCGCTTTTATTATCCTCTTTTTCACCGGGATTATTGCCGGACTTCTCTCAGGAATGCTTGGTATCGGGGGGGGTATCCTTATGGTTCCGGTGATGTTTTTTCTCCTGAACCAGTCCGGCTACTCAGACAGAGCGATGGATATTGCAGTTGCTACCTCGGTGGCAGTCATTCTGCCTACCGTACTCAGTGGGACATACCGGCAGTGGAAGAGAAAGAATATATCCTGGATCCCAGCTCTGATTTTAGGAACAGGAGGTCTGGTCGGTTCTGTTGCCGGGAGTTATATATCCATTCTTCTTCCGGCTAAAACTCATGCTTTTGTCTTTGGTATCTTTCTTATTCTGATGGCAGTATGGATAATTCTCCAGAGATCCCCCGGGATGAGGCGGTATCATATACCCGGTTCAATGCCGGTTTTTCTGGTACTGGGTTTTTTTACCGGTATATCATCAGGCCTTTTCGGTATCGGGGGTGGAGTTATTCTCACACCAGTACTTGCAACCATTATCGGGTATGGAATGCACAAGGCAGTCGGGATCGTAACAACATCCATGGTGCTCACTTCATCAGGAGCTACCGCAGCCTATATCATGCACGGAATACAGATCCCTGATCTGCCACTCCTTCATGTAGGCTATATCAACATTCCTTTCTGGGCGATTCTCTGTGTTGCATCGATTCCCGCTGCACAGGCAGGAGTTCTCCTGTCTCATAAGACCCCTGAACGGATTCTAATGTACATCTTTGTTCTCCTGCTCCTGTTTATTGCCATCAGGATGATGACAGGATAATACCCCAGTTTTGAAATGTCTGACCGGATCTTTGTTTTGAATTTTTTTTATGTCTTACAATCCGTTAGGACCGGTTGATTCAGCTGTTTATCAGATGAGGGTATCGAGAATGCGTGCCCGTATCGCTTCGGGAATCGGAGAATTACTCTCACTCACCATTATCAGTATCGTGCTGTCTGTATCAGGCACTGATGTTACCAATATCCGCACTCCCGGAAGTGTGTATGACTGATCAAGAACGGTATATCCCCTAAATGAGAACGAGGTGGGCCGGGAGACCCGGAATCCTCTGCTGATCTCTTCTCTTTTTTTTGTTAGTGATGCATCCGGCATCTTCCGGGTAAATTCTTCAATGGTATTTCTGATACCGGGTAGGGACGATTCGGTCATCTCCCCGCAGGAAGCCTCCTCTGCTATCAGTGCCGGGATACATGAAAGAAGGGATCGGGACGGGAGATACAGAGATAACCGGTTATCTATCAGTGTTTTTTCTGTTGCGATCTCATACATCTTTTCCTTGGTGATGCCAAGGATATCTGCAGGCTTTGTATTTCCGTACCCCTCTGCCGACAGAATCTGATCATCAGATACGACAAGGATAAATGCCGTAGCAATACCTGCTCTCTTGAGCATTCGTTCGATATCAGCATGATATCCATCCTGTGCAGGGGTATCTGAATCTTTTATTCCTGAAGCATCTGCCGGGATAGTAATGCATACGAGAAGGAAAAGCACGAGGACTGTAGTTTTAAAATAAACCCGTGGTAATCTATCGGCTCTCTTCTCCAGATCGGATGCATTCTTCCTGATACTCTCACGAACAGAGATCGATTCCCGGCTCGTTTTGGTCGCCTTTAGTGTCATCCTGCCAAAAATCCCTATCAGGCCCCTTCTTCTCATGATTACTCTTTTCCCTTCTCGATTGCAGGCAGATAAAACTGGTTTACATACTCCTTTACCATGCGACGGCTGCAGAACCGGGGTCCGGCACTTTTCATTGCCTCTTTCATGACCCTGACCCACCCTACCGGGGTGCCGTCCTTATCAAGGGTATAAAAGAGAGGGATAATCTCCTCCTCTAACAGCCGGTACAGGGCTTCGGCATCACTCTGGTTATTCTGTTTGTTATCTCCTCCGAATATCCACCCGTTCTTCCCGTTATATCCTTCTATCCACCATCCGTCTGCGATACTGAGATGTGGCACGCCGTTTATTGCTGCTTTCATACCGCTTGTACCGCTCGCTTCCATGGGTGGAATCGGGTTGTTTATCCAGACATCAACTCCATGAACCATGTGCTGAGCGAGTTGTTCGTCATAATTCTCGACAAAAGCAATTCTCCCACCGATATCAGGATTTTTCGCAAATTTTACTATTTTCTGGAGGATTCGCTTTCCTTCATCATCCTGGGGATGGGCTTTCCCGGCAAAGATGATCTGGATCGGTCTCCACCGGTCATTTAAGAGCCGCTTGAGCCGTGTAGTATCGGTAAAGATAAGATCTGCACGCTTATATGAAGCAAACCGCCGTGCAAAACCGAGAGTCAGAATATTGGGGTCAAGCAGTGCTCCTGATGCAAGGACGATTGAAGGGTTTGTATGCTCTGATCGGAATGCATGCCGGGCCCGGTCCATGATCCGGTTAATCAGTTTCATCTTCAGCCAGAAATGGTGTTGCCATAACTCTTTCTCCTCGATAAAATCAAGTAATTGCCACATCTCGGGATCATCATGGTTCTGTATCCAGTCTGGTCCAAAATATTTGTCAAATAAAAGATCAATCTTGGGATCAACCCAGGTTGGGACATGCACACCGTTTGTCACATGGCCGATGGGAACATCATCTTCATGCAATCCTGGCCACAGGGAATGCCACATGGTTCGGGCAACCTCGCCATGGCGTTTACTGACACCATTATGAAACCCGGTGAGATTGAGTGCCAGAACCGTCATGTTAAAACCGGCTGAGGGATCGTCCGGGTGTGCTCCGAGTCTGAAGAATTCGTCACGGGACAATCCAAGCAAAGGGTAATAGGAATTGAAATACTTGTCCATCAGGTAAAAAGGAAATATATCGTGTCCTGCCGGAACCGGTGTATGCGTGGTAAAGACCGATGTTTTTTTGACATCTGATAATGCGGTTGCCGGATTCATCCCATCTTCCATGCTCTTCCTGATTCGTTCAAGAAGGGCAAAGGCGGCATGCCCTTCATTAAGATGGGCGATTGAGTGCCTGATACCCAGCGTTGAGAGAATCTTGTATCCTCCGATCCCGAGCACAATCTCCTGTCGTAATCGCTGTTCATTATCACCGATGTACAGATGGGAAGATATCGACCGGTTCCAGGGATCATTATCAGGGATATCGGTGTCAAGCAGGTAGAGGGGAATCCGGCCTACCATGACTTTCCAGACCGCGACATAAATTGGGGGATGGATAAACGGGACCATTATGGTAAGTTTTTTACCACTGGAATCATATACCCGGGTAATCGGTGCGGCTTCCCGGTCAAGGACCTCATCAATATGTTCCTGCCATCCGTCCTCCCGTATCTTCTGATGAAAATACCCTTCCGGGTACATGAAACCGATGGCAACAATGGGCAGTCCGAGATCACTGCATTCCTTGATGTAATCCCCTGCCAGAAATCCCAGTCCGCCTGCATAGAAAGGCAGCGAATGATGAAGCCCGTATTCTGCAGAAAAATAAACTACCGGCAGGCATTCCGGTTCCGGGCAGATCTTTGAGAACCAGTGTTCCTCGTCACTGATGGCTCTCGCAAACTCGTCCATGATGAGATCATAGTCATGCAGATACGCATCGTCCTTTGAAGCTGAGACCAGGATGTCGGTTGGTAATTCACGCAGCATCTTTATCGGGTTATGGACGCTTTCTTTCCATTTGCTGCGGTCAAGTCTCTTATATAACATCCGTGCTCCGGGATTCCAGCTCCACCAGAGATTGTATGCCAGTGGTACAAGACCTGAAATTCTTGCCGGGATGTGCGAGAATTCAGAAGGTATCCGGAACCTTGTATCCGGGTTATTGGATGTTCTCATGATTCTACCCTTTATCGGTGAGAAATAAAAACGTATGGGGTACCTGAGAAAATAATAGAGTTTTATTTGTTACATAAAAATCGTTGATATGAATCATTGTCTGTATCTTTATGCAAAAAAGAGATAATCCGGATACGAGTGATACGCTATTCTGAACCGATTTTTTTAAAAAAAAAGTTCCAGTCCTGGTTCATGCGAGCGGATCATTACGTAAGCTATAGATTCGCAGATCTGCGGCGTCAGGTATTGCCTGGTACTCCCGTGTTCCCCGGATGTATACCGGACTTTCTGTCATATTCATAATAATCATCCCTGCAGTATCCATCGCTTCGATACGGATAGATCCATAGTAATAGGTGTGTATTGGAACCTGCAGTACTATCATGCCGTCTTCTGGTCTGATTACTGCAGAGATCTCATTTGTCCAGGCAAGATCTTCGTTATCAGGATTATACCGTTGTTTTTCTGATTCAAACAGCTCTTTTTCAGTCGTGGTTTCTGCAATGAAGGCAAGGAAATCTTCGTAATGTGCCTGCAGTTCCTCATCTGCAGAAACAGAACTGAAACCGGTATCAGGCACCGCAGTATTAGCTTGTTTCTCTTCAGAAACACACGCTGACATAAAGGTACAGAAAATCACGGCTATCATGATAATAGTGAGGTTTATTCTCATCAACATTACCTATCCGTTTCTTATTTATTTAAGTCCTCCATTACCCATCCGCAGGTAAAAAGAGTCCCTATAAATCCCGATTCGAAATGTCATCCTGTAATCGTTCTTTGGGAATTAAAAGGAAAACCAGATGTTTTATCGGAGGATGAGCAAGGGTTTTCAGGTTCTCATGATGCCTTTCTGATTCAGGACTGCTCCGGAAAAGTGGTTATTAGAATTTCGGTTTTGGAATCTTTTTTATCCCTGCTACAGATCGGCATCTTCACTAAAGCGGTATCCCCCTCTGGGGACCGTCATGATAAACCGTGTTCCTTCTTTATAAATTCCCTTCTCAACGATCGATATGCCGGTTATAGAGAGCATCTCCCGGGTCAGAAAGAGACTCATACCTCCTTTAATCTCAAGGTTGCGTTCAAAAATACTTTCTTTTAGGTCATCGGGAATTCCGGGACCGTCATCGGCAAACAGTACCTGCATGGTTTTGTCAGGACAGATCCGGTAGGTGAGCTGTATCCCGGTTGCAGAAGGGGCATGAACAAGGACATTCTCGACGAGACTTGCAAGTATCTTCTCAAGCAGGGGATCAGCAAAGAGGTATAGGTTGTCAAGATGTACCTTTCGGGACAGACGTGATACATCCATGTGTGAGATGGCATATAAGAATACATGAGTAACATTCTGCCATAATGGTGGTTTCAGTCCGAGATCCTGGTAATTTCTTGCAAAATTAAGGATTTTCAGGGTTTTATTGATAAGATTGATCTCTTTCTGGATCAGGGATGAATGAAGATCATCAAGACCATGATCCTGTTGCAGTTCAATATAGGCATACAGTCCGTAGATGCTGTTTTGAATATCATTGCAGGTTATCGTAGAAAGGAGGTTTAATTTCTTTGTCGCCTGCGCAAATCCTTCTGCAATTCGTATTCGTTCTGAAATATCGGTCAGACTGATCCTGACACGGTTTCCCGGACCCGGTAACCTGACAAGCCGTACCTCACAAAGAATCTCCTCTCCTGCTTTGTTTCGAAAAGTCTGCTCGGTGACGATCTCCTCTCCTGATAATGCCTGTCTGCTGCAGAGGGACATCTTCTCCTTACATAACAGGTATGCAGGGTCATCCTCCTCATAATGAGGATAGAACTCTTCCGGTGCAGATTGCAGTATCTCTTCCCTGCTGCATGCGAAAAGACGCTCTGCCTGAATGTTTGCATCAATAAACCGCTTTGTGTCGATCTCGATAACAAGGATGGCTTCCGGTGCATGCTCAACGAGTATCCTGCATTTTTCCTCGCTCTGTATGAGTGCAGTCTCAAATCGCTTTCTTTCAGTAATATCCGTACAAATGGTTGCGAATCCTTCTTTTCCGAGAGGTGATACAGAGATAAGCAGAGTTTTTCCCACATCAGGAATAGATGCCTCAAAGGAGGTCGGGATGTGTTTTTCTGCCATTAAAAGAACCATCTCATGGTATGGCTGGAGATCTCTGGTGAATACGTCTGTTGCGATCCTGTTGATTACATCGCTTCGTTTCAGGTTAAAGATCGCCTCGAAACTTGGGTTGATATCAAGAATACGATAATTTATACCTCCTTTAGCAGTATCATAGACGAATGCATGCAATGCAACCCCCTCTGTCATATGGTTATAGAGCGATCGAAATTTCTCCTCGCTTTTGCGGAGCTGGTCCTCTATCTCATACCGGGATTCAAAATAACGAGCGAGGATTCCTCCGACAAGGCACCCGGACGGGACAAGAATGATGAAGCTGAGCAGGTAGTACGGATCCGAGAGATCGATTCCTGCCTGTGGGAATTTCATCATGACCAGGGTCTGGGTGTATGCCACGATTGCTGCCCAGATGACGATAGCGATACCGATTGATAAAAGGATTATGACGCCATTATTCCTGCTCTCGTTTCTGACCGGAAGTCCGAGTATCTTTCTGATTACCGGCACCAGAAGCATGGTATCTGCGATAATAAGGTTAAGATACATCATTATTGTGGCCATGATGATCATTGACACCAGGAGTTCTGAGGAGATTGAGGTAACCGCAGTATCCTGCCAGAAGGGAGGATTACAGGAGAGGGCGAACGGGTATACAAGGTATGTGATCAAACCGTAAAACAGGGCATAGGGAACCTGGGCAATCAGGGGATGATACCATAATCTCTTCTTATCATTACGGATATCCCTGCAGTACCCGTGCCAGATAAACCACAAAAGGAGAAGGGCGACGGTGATACCGTACCCCCACCCGTTTGATGGCCAGAGAAAGATGGGAAAGAATGCAGCAAGACCGAACAGACCTGCAATACATCCATAATTCCTGCCATATGCAAGGGCTGCGGCAAGGGGAAAGCAGTAACTCCAGATAAGGGATATGGTAAGTGGTGCGATATCAAACTGGAATGAGAAAAATGCACCGATAAAACCTGCTAATCCAAGGATTATGGAAAAAACAACTTTTCTCTTCTCAAGCATTCTCCTCATTCCTTTTATGCAATCTGTTTCGAAACGGAGGGTTCCAAAAAACCCGGGCAGACCGGTTGCGGGTTTTGTTCCTGCAGGAAGTGTGGGAACCGTATGCTTAACCTGCTGATTCTTCTGTCCGGCAGTTATCCGTATGCATGACAGAATGATTGTCAGATCCAATACCCGGGATACCATTATCGGGTGAACATATCATCATTGTTACACAAACCCTATAACGGTATCTGCTCTCTTTACCCGTACCTCGTGTGGTAGCCGATCGGAACGGGTATTGCCTGATTGATTCTTCTCCCTTATTCTGCCTTTATGCCGTAAGATTGCAGAAAGAACTTTATAGTCCGACAGGTCTTTTTTGATAATCAGCACCTGGAATCACCAGAAAAAAGACTGTGCAGGAAACGATTATTTAATCCGGGTGATGTGTACAGAAATCTGTCCTCCTGATCGAATGCGTGCCGGGATCATACCCGTAATAGTCCGGATGGTTGATGAGATCGGCACAATTGACACCCATTGATAGGATATCAGCGTATCCAAAGAAGAAGGTTATTGCAGTATTGTCACGGGAAAAGGTGGTAATCTCAACTCCATCATTTGTACTTTCTGATTTTAGTATTGGCATCATGGTCCGGCTCTTTGGTTTCAGGTGATAAATTTTTAAAAGTTGTGTATTCCCTGTTCTTTTGGGGATATTGTTCTTTCAGGATATCGTGAATTTCAGAAGTTCGGATTTGAGCCGCTCTGAAACCCGGGAAACTTCATCAGACTGGATAGAGAGCTGATCCGATCCTGCTGCTGCTTCCTGGCTTGCTGCTGCTGCAGATACTGCTTCCTTTTCGGTGTTGATGATCTCATCATTGACCTCGTCGATTGAGGCGGTTATCTCTTCTACTGCTGCTGCCTGTTGTTCAGCAGACCTGGCAACCTCATCCACCCGCACGTTTATGGTAGCGATTGCCTCGATGATCTCGTTAAAGACCCCCAGCGTCTCCTGAAGAGCGTTACTTCCAAACTCAACCGACCGGGCACTCTTATCCATGGTGACCGATGCCAGTTCGGTCTTTTTCGAGAGATTCTCTATCATTTCGGTAATATTCTCTGCAGATGTCCGGGACTCAAGGGCAAGGGATTTTACTTCCGCAGCAACGACGGCAAATCCACGGCCTGCTTCCCCTGCACGGGCAGCCTCGATGGCAGCATTCAAGGCCAGAAGATTTGTCTGGCTGGAGATATCTGATATCACCTTTGTTATCTGGCTGATCTTCTTCATCTCGTTCATGATCTCATGAACAATTGCGACCACCTGTCCGGTTGATGTCGTGATGTCAGCCATACCCATCTCAGCCTTCTTTGCAAGTTCGGTTCCTTTCTCAGAGATGATATTTGTCTGGTTTGCAAGGCGGTTTACCTCGTCAGCACTTCCGGCAACTGCTGATACGTTCACCGCAAGGTTCTCCATCGCCTGTATAATCTGGGCAACGCCTTCGCGTCCCCTTCGTGCGTTGTCGCTTACCTTCTCTGATATCGTGGCAAGGATGGTTGACCCCTGGGAAACATCCCCGATACTCTCCCGGGTCTGTGTTACGGTCGAGATAAGAATTGTTACCTGTTCATTAATGAGTGCTATCGCATCAGATATATTCTGACCAACGAGATCGAGAGCCTTTTTAAATGCCTGCCAGTCCCCGGTCATCGGAATATCCCCTGATATCCGGTATGCAAAGTTATATGCTGCGTACCTTTCCGCAGTCTGCATCGCTCCCTGAACCGGTTGTATCACTGAATCAAGCGTTGCATTCATCCCATCAACAATCTTTTTATAATCTCCCATGTGATTTGAAGAGTCAGCTCGTGTTGTGAGATCGCCTCTTGTTCCTGCAGTGGCAAGCATATCAACATCCAGAACGAGTGATTTTATGTTATCTCTCATCCTGATAAGGGGTTCATACATCTCGTCATTCTCTGATGCTTTTTCGATGGATGCGAGAAGGTCTCCCTCTGAGATAGCGGTTACATAGGTGATAAGCTCAGAGAGCCAGTCATGAAGGTTGTTTATTGCATTTTTCAGTCTGGCGTGATCACCGACACACTCAATGGTCACCCGTTCTGAGAGATCTCCCCTGCTCATCTTCTGCAGAACCTGGTTGCCGGCCCGTATCGGGCCAAGAATGGTATTGAGCATATCATTCAGTCCGTGTATCAACTCTGCATACGCCCCGGAAAAGAGTTCCGGCCGCCCGCGTTCTGCAAGATTTCCACTCGTCGCAGAGGTGATTAATCTCGTGATCTCCTCCCGTAACAGTATTATAGAATCTGCCACGCCGTTTACGGCATTTCTGACCTTCTCATGCTCCCCTTCGTATTTCTTATCAGCCCGTGCATGGATGTCACCTTTTGATATCTGAACAAGGACTTTGCTCATATCACGGAACGGATACAGAATGTCGTTTAACATCTCATTAATGCTTTTGAGCATCATCTCGAGATCCCCGTGATATCCTTCGGTTTCAAGTCTCGATCGTAAATTTCCCTTCTTCATCTCGAGGGCGAGCATCTCGATATCCCGGATAACCTTTGCCTCGGCATTATTATTCACCACGGTCAGGATGATAAAGGAACCGTCACCGGATCGTGCCTGCTTTGCCGTGACTTTTGCGTTAAAGGTACTGCCGTCAGCTCTCTGGAATACCCACTCAAAGCGGAACTTTTTTTTGGCAGTCACCTTGTTAAGAAGGTCTCTGCCCACGACTTCTGATTTCGATCCGTCAGGAAGGATTGGAGCAGAGATGGCACAGAGATCCTTTCCCGTGATAAAGGAGTGATCCGGGAACTTAAATAGAGTCATGGCAGTTTCATTACAGGTAAAAAAATTTTTGTTTTTTGCAATGAGGACCGCTCCTGGGATATCATCGAGAAGGTCTTTTATGACCTGATGAGTAAAGAAGGATTCTGATTCAGGGAGAAAGGGAGTCTCACTTGTCATATATCATATCCTATCAATCCCTGTAAGATAAGGATTGATTTTGGTTATATTGTGTGTCTGGTAACTATAAAATGAATAGGGTCAAAGGGATTCTGTTTTCTGATACGTGCAGGATTCTCCTGAACCTGGCTTTTAACACAATTTTAAATAACAGAATAAATGGTTTTTTCATTTAAAAACGCTCTTTCGTATGTGATTCCTTACCTGATTATAACCCGGGTTCCCGGTTTTTACGTAAGAATACCAAAACCCGGGTTTTTCAGGACAAAAAAAGGGGTGTATCCTCTGAATACCTTATCTTTTACGTTTCAACCGGTTCTGCATCCTGTTTAATAAGGATTGGGAACTGGTCTTTTTAATATCAGAGCTTCTAATGTCTCTTTTCTCAAACAGTCGCCACCTGGGTTGTTTTGCTGTCGGCCTGTGATCAGTGGAACGATTCTTAAAGCCTTTCCAAAGGTCTTTTTTTCGTTTTGAAACACGCCGTCCCTTTTTTCCGGATTGTGCTGTCTCTCTTTTCATCGTATTCTCCCCGATTTACTAATGGCAAGGATACTACTTAAAGCCGATTCCCGGGTAACCGGTATTGGTACTAAGAGGATAGTGATTTTTCCGGGATAATAGTGATCCCAGGAGGCTGCCCGAGAACTATACTCCCTGAAAAATTATGAAAAATTGGAACTTAAAACATGCCCTAAATCTGAATTACGCTTCAAAATGATCAATCGAAAAAAGCAAATTGCCATTCCCGGACAGCCTCCTGGCAAAAAAGTGTACATGAAATCAGATAGTTGCTTCTATCTTTTTAATAATTGCCTCGATGTTGACGAGTATTACGAGTTCCGATCGTTCCTTGTCCTGACCCTCATGCACTTTCTTCCTGATAACACCAAGGCGGTTCTTTGCATGGTCTGCCGATGAGTCATCCTTGTCCACGTCAGATGTCTTGTAGGTGGTGACCGCAAGAACATCATCAACAAGGATGCCGATGGTTTTTGCAGATATCTGTGAATCAAGGACAATTACCCTTTTTTTATGGCCTGCAACGGCCTCGCCGGTTACATGAAGCAGACTCTTTAAGTCAAGGATGGTTGTCACGATCCCCCGTAAATTGATGATCCCCCTGATATAGGACGGGGCTTCGGGAAGGGGAGTTATGTCGGTCTGGTTAATAACCTCCTTCGTGTCAGCGAGTTCGATTGCAAACATCTGGGTTCCCAGGATAAACTCGACAACCTGTATCTCGCCCACGGTTCGGGACCTGACTCCCTGGGCAGAAGAGAGATCATCCTTCTGATAGGGCTGGGCAGATGTCATCATTATGCTCCTGATATTTTGAACTTCTGTATCTCTTTACTGAGATCCTCGACAGCTGCGTTGACCCCGCCAAATACCTCCCGTATCTGGTCTACCGATGCCGAGGTCTCCTCGCTGATAGCGGCCATGTCTGCAGCCTCATGTGATGTGCGGGTGATAAGTCCTGATACTTCGTTTGCACTGGCTGTTATCTCCTCGATCGCTGCAGCCTGTTCCTCACTGGCACTCGCAACCTCTGCGATGTTCTGGGTAATATGAATGATGGCCTCAACAATCTGGTTAAAGGACTCCAACGTCTTCTCAACCGCTTCGGTCCCGTGCTCAACCTGACTGGCTGCGTTCTTCATAACACTTGATGCGGTCTCAGATCGTTTCTGCAGGTTTGTTATCACTTCTGCGATGTTCTCTGCAGATTTCCGTGACTCCCCTGCCAGTTCCTTGACTTCGTCGGCAACGACTGCAAAGCCCATTCCTGCTTCTCCTGCACGGGCAGCCTCAATTGCTGCATTTAATGCAAGCAGGTTGGTTTCGTCGGAGATCTCGCTGATGATGTTGACAACCTTGCCGATCTCTCCCATCTGGTCCCTGATATCTGATATCATTGTGTCCAGTTCAAGGGTAGCTGCATTGATACCCTTCATCCCGGCTTCAGCCTCTCCTGCCAGTCCCTTACCTGCACCCGCGAGTTCGTCTGCCTGGGTTGCCAGGTGGCTTACATCCTCGGCACGGGAAGATACCTGGGTCACACTCTCGCCAAAGTCTTCCATGGCTTTGAGAACCTCTTTGAGACCGCTTCCACCCTGTTCAGAGTTCTGCGAGACAACGCCTGAGTTCTGTGCAAGCTTCTGGGATCCTCCGGCAATCTCGATGATGGATGAGTTTGCCTCTTCTGACATTGCCGCAAGGTTCTCGGTCTGCTTCTGGATCCTGACAAGGGTGGCAGAGACCTGGACTCCGATGTTGTTTAAGGACTTCTTGAAACTCGCAAAGTCTCCCTGGACCACGAGGGATTCATCAAACTGGTCAGCAAAGTTGTTCTCTGCATAACTGCCGGAAAGACGCTGTGCTTCTTTTACCGGAATCACAAAGGCATCAAGGGTGTTATTAAATCCTGCGATGATGTCACGGTATGCACCGTGATACTGTGAGAGGTCCCCGCGGGTCTGGAGGTTTCCGGCAACAGCAGCGTCAGCAAGGGTTTTTGCCTCATTTATCATCTGGGAGAGGGATGCGATGGTGCCAGATAGGGCAGGAGCAATCTCGTCTTTATCGTCCATCATGGGAACTTCTGTCGAGAGGTCTCCTGCAGCAATCTTTTGCATGGTCTTTACCACGAAATTCTGAAGATTTTCACTGAACCCGTCCATGGTATCGGTCATGATACCGATCTCATCTTTACGGTTCAGATGGAGCCGCATCCCGAGGTGTCCCATACCCATCTCTTTGATCATCGTGACTGCCTGGTTTAAGGGGTTCGTGATGCTCCGGGTAATGAGAACTGCAAGAACAATCGCGATGATTACCGCAATGATGGTTGCAATAATCATCATCATCGAACTGCTCTGGTAAAGAGCGGTATTTGCATTGGCTAGTCGCTCTGCTTCTTCGATATTGACACTCATCATCGTATCAAGGGCGTTGACGACCTCTGTCCGGGCATTGATGGCGGGTGATCCTGCGGCAAGTCCGGCATCGACCGCATTCATATCATCGGCCCGTGCTGCATCGAACAGTTTCTCCACCTCACTGATAAATACCGGGTAATTCCGATCAAACTGCTCAAGAGCAGTCTTTTCTGCTGAAAGGAGATCTGAACTGCGGTATGCATCCATCTCTTTTGTAATATCAGCTTCAATTGCTTCCATACGGTTCTCAACCGTTGTCCGTGCCGCTGGAACATAGATAAACCGATAGATCTCAGCCCGGATCTCCTGGAAATCTGAATTCACGGTTCCAAGTTCTCCAATCGGGACAGCCCTGTCTTGGTACATGGCAGTATCTGCTGCATCAAGGGCCCCCATGTTGATTATTCCCATCGCTGCAACGATAACAAGGATGAGGACAACAATAAGGTATCCTCCAATTAATTTCTTTCCAATCTTAATGTCATCAAGGAACATTCTAAACACCAGTATGTGTAATGGGGGTTTCTCAGAATATATTTGTATCGAAGAGATGGTATCCTGTGTTTCGTCAGGAGGCACCGGATGGAGTGTGATATTTTTTAAAAGAATACGATTCACACACCTTTACTGCAAAAAAAGAGATATCCGGTTCTTTTTTAAAAAGATTATGAAGAGCTGGTTCTTGTCTGCATACAGGAAACATCAATCAAAAGAAATAAATCGTTATTTCTGGTATTGGATTCCTTTCCCTTCTTTTTTTTGGTGAAGGAAATTGAGGAGCACCGGAACTTTCGGGGGACCTGATTTGTATCCGGTTATACCTATGCCCGTAAGGTTCTCCCGGTTATTCTCCGTGTACCAATGATAATAATGTGAACCCGAAGTTATGAGTTTTTTTGGGAGGAAAAATACCCGGGTTACCAATAATGTTATGGTATCTCCAGGGATCCGCTTTACAAAGAGAGATCGGCATCTCTCTTCATTCTGCGTAATGCTTTTAGTATTTTTTGAATCGATTCTTCCTCTTCCCCTTTCTCGGTTTTTTCGGTTTGACCATGAAATACCCTGCTTATTACATGCAATTCATGATGTTCGAGTAACCAGAAGTAATCTTCACGATGGTTCTCTTTTTTCAGAACAGAATATGCAAGGTTAACCTCAGTTGTTTTCTCGAGAGAACGGTATTTCGTTCTGAGAAGCGATTCAATCTCTCCCTTTGAAAGGGATTTAATATCTTCATCAAGACCAAAGATACTGAGAAAGTTTTTTTCAGCAGGAGGGAGATACCGTATCCAGTCATGGTTTACTGAGAGAAGGGAGCCGATCCGATTGATAGTATCACTGATCTCTTCTGATGCAGTAAGAGATGTAAGAAGTACTTTTCTGATAAGTTCCCGATCAAGAGTCTTCCAGAACTGATTCAGCTCGATCAATTCTTCTTTTAAATCAGGATTTGTATTTTTCGCAACAAAATCGTGGATAAAAATAAAGGAATCACGTTGTACCGGATCCCTGCATATGGAGGCTATCATCTCAGATAACCGGTCACCGCCCTGAGCATATTCAATGATCTCCTTCTCGCTGCACTTCTCATCAAGACCGGAATATGCAAAGATATTTGGCATCCCGGTACTGACAAGAATGATATAATCACTATAGTCTTCTTTGATACCCTGTAACCTTCTGATATGACGGGCATTTTCGAGAAATGAATCGTGTACTTTTAGTAATTCTTTTCTGATATCCAAAGGAGTCGCGATGGAAATTTTCTGGAAAAGGAGGAGAAATTCATCATATTGGATGCGTAACTGCAGATCGGAAAGGACACGATATGCCTCCTCAATGGTGTCGTCCGGATATGCAGATATGTTGCATTCCCGTTCGTACGATCTCCGAAGATCTTCAGCAGATGCCCCCCGTAAAACATTAAGTACTGCATAATAAGACGGGACTCCACCGCCGGTATCATCGATCCACTGGGGGTAATGAAAGGTGAGTCTGCTAAACCGCTCTATATACCTGGCTGCTTTTTCCGGATTTTCCGGATCAGGTGAGATCCGCCAGTAGGGATCATCTCCTGGATCCAGGGGTTGGTTTGTACTGGCCGGGGTTTTTATCTGATGTTTTTTTTTCTTACTGCCCATCTCTCTTTCCTATGATTATCTCGCAGTCATCCATAAGGTCGAGATCAGAAATCCTCTGGTCATCTCCGGGCTCCTTGTCCTGTATCAGGATGATATCGTCTTTTGTCATAATCTGCCGGTCAGCCAGTTCACGTTTGAGAGAATCCATTGAGGTTGCAGGATTGAGATAGAAATCAAGCGAGACTTTACCCGAGTTGTCAAGAATCCTTGCATGAATACTCCCCTTACCAACAAGTTTTTTCATCCACTTGCTTTTGTCTTTCTTTGAAAGCCGTGACCTGGATTCAAATTTTACGGTCTTCTGGTTACCTGAATCTTCGTCAAATGCCCGGACGTTTAGGATTCCAAAATCTTCACCGACTTCGAAGGAAACTTCTATTTTGTTCATCCCTGCCGGCATCGGTTCGATATCTATGAAAAAATGACCTAAAAATTCGTTGTCAGATGCCATCTCCTCTTCACCCTGATAAACAGGGATAATCACCTCCGGAGCGAAGTTTCCTGTATTGGTATATAACCGGGATAGTGCAATGGGTATCTTGGTATTTCGTTCAATCACTTTTGAGAGAGTGCCATCGAAAATCTCAACCCCGAGAGATGATGAGATTACATCACTAATCTCAACATTTTTTGCGATCCGTGACTTTTCAGCAACATAAGTACTTCCTGCAATCGCTGCTCCTTCTGCAACTGCAGTATACGGGTCTCCGGAAAGGGGTTCTTTTTCGAAAAAATCAGTGACAAAGGCTCTTACCGCAGGAATAAGGGTTGTTCCGCCAACAAGCAGAATATCATCGATCTCATCTAACTGAAGGTTTGCATCCTGCAGTGCCAGTTCCATTGGTCCTCTGGTTCGTTCGATAAGATCTCCGATGAGCGACTCAAAGGTCTCTCTGGTAAACTGCATGGTAAAGGGGGGACGGTTCTCTGAAACAAACGGAATGGTGATAGTTGTGGTATCCTGGGTTGAGAGTGCAATTTTCGCCTCTTCAGCAGCTTCTTTTATCGTTGCCCGGAGGGCAGGATCAATCTTTGCTTTTTTACCAAGTTCTTTCTGTAACGCACCGGTAATGTGCCCGATGATCCGTTCATCCATATCATCTCCGCCAAGCCGGTGTTCTCCGGTACTGGCATCAACATCAAAAAACCCGGATACAACAGAGAGGATAGATACATCAAAGGTTCCTCCTCCAAAGTCATACACAAGGACTTTCCGGTCCCGGTCCTCCCGTATCCCGTATGCAAGTGCTGCAGCAGTGGGTTCGTTTATCAGGCGGACAATATTGATGCCTGCTATCTCAGCTGCATCCTTGATTGCCTGTCTCTGGCTGTCTGAGTAATTCGCAGGAACAGAAACAACAGCATCAAAAAATGATTTTCCAGTCCTCTGTCGTGCATCCTGTATCAGTTTTTGAAATATCAGTGCTCCGACATATTCCGGTGGAAATTTAAATCGTCCAACTGCCTTTTTATATTCCGTTCCCATCTCACGTTTTATTGAACTGACAACGTTATCAGGATGAATAATCAGGTTATGTTTGGCCTGTTCTCCGATGGTGAACTCTTTTTCATTCTTAAAATAGACGACTGACGGAGTAATCCGTTTTCCCAGGTCATTTTCAATAACAACCGGTTCGTCAAGAAGCATGTATGCCATCTTGGAATTGGTCGTTCCAAAGTCGATACCGATAACATCTTTAGCGATCATAATAATTTGTCTCTTCGTATCCGTCTGTTCTGTAATCCTGCATCCATTCCTCGATTGAATCGTTCTTTTCCGGTAATTGGGGTTCTTCTTCAGTGGTCTTCGTTTCTCTCTCTGTGACCACCAGTTTAGACTCAATCTCCCTGATCCGTGCTTCACTCCTGCAAAGTTCCTCCTTATAATTTTCTGATTCCTGCACTAACCGTTCAATAATGTCTGACTTTTCTGAAAGAAGCCGGGTGAGATAGTGGATCGCTGCTTCACTTGTGGTATGCTTCTCTTTCAGGTACTCTGTCTCATCGGTCATGTGTTCTAAAATGTCTGACTGTTCGGTAAGAGACCGGGAGAGATCATGGATGTCTTCCTCGTATTCTGCCCCCTTTCTGCCAAGTGCTTCTATCTCTCCATCAAGTCTGATAACATGCTCACTCTCACAATGAGCCAGCTCGTCTATCTGGTGTTCGAGGGTGGCAAAGCGGCAATCTGTTGGGAATATCCGGGAGAAAAGTGCTGACAAAAATTTGTGAGTCTGTTTTTTCGTTGTCTCCCGTGGTTTTTTTGAGATTATTACCTCTGCAGGTCGTAAAACAGAAGAATCCCTGCAGTATCCGCGGCGGATAACTGAAAATACCGTGTTTTCCGGGTACCGGCTGTTATACTCAATTCCTACTGCCATATGTACCGCATCATCAAAGGGAGTGCCTGGTTCCGGGTTTTGAGGTTTTATCCCGTACGATGAGAGGAGTTGCTGATACATCCCTTCAATATTGAGATGATAATTCTCGTGGATTACTCGGATCTCTTCGCACGGATGATTCAGGGTTGCATCCATCATTCTGCATAATGAGTCTGCAAATACCAGTATCTTCTTTGCATATTCTGACTGGAGATCTCTTTTCTTCAGTTCTTCATTTTTCCGTGTTATCTCGATGAAATCCTTGAATTCTTTCTTTATTGAGTTGTACTGGGTCTGAAACTGGTCACATTTTCTTTGAAGTTCCGTGATCTCCGGTTCATCCATCATACAAATGTTGATTGAATATTGACATATACTTTTGTTATGAAGTCCTGATCTGGTTTTTCAGATATCAGATTTGAGAATGAAAGGTTATTTGATTTTTGCTAGCCATCATGACAGTCTCTCCGGAATTGAGCCGCTCTTTATAGAAAACAGCATTCCCTGTTTACACCAGCAGCTTTATCTGAAAAAGGGGGGAAGAGAACTATCTTTTCGTTTTTCAGGATATCAGATCACAGCAGATTAATAGAGTAATGGGAATACTGTTATAGTATGCCGTACCCGGCGACAAAGATGATACCCCTGTCAGTTCTCTATGTTGATGATGAGCCGGCACTTCTTGAGATTGGCAGAATTTTTCTTGAAAGAATAGGTGATCTGACTGTCACAACTGCGCTCTGTGCATCTGAGGCTATTTCCCTTCTGTCAAACCAATCGTTTGATGCCATAATCTCTGATTACCAGATGCCGGGTTGTGACGGGATAGCATTCTTAAAGCACCTTCGGAAGCACGGCGATACAACTCCTTTCATCATCTTTACCGGGAAAGGCAGGGAGGATGTGGTAATTGAGGCATTAAATGAAGGAGCTGACTTTTATCTCCAGAAAGGGGGAGATCCAAAGCCTCAGTTTGCCGAACTCTATAACATAATTCAATATGCAGTTGCCAGACAGCTGGCCTTGAGAGATATAGAGGAGGCTGGTGAACGATATAAAGCACTCATCGCGGTCTCAAATACCGGGGCATGGGAATATGATCTCGGTTCCGGTTTCCTCTGGTGCAGCCCTGAGTATTTTTCGATGATCGGCAGGGATCCTGCCGAATTTGATTTCTCCGGGAGTCCGAACCTGAATGAGGTCTGGTTTCATCTGATCCACCCCGAAGACCGGGACCAGGCGATCCGACATTTCATGGAATATCTAACGAGTCTTTCTCCCGGAATGTATGAGAATGATTTCCGGATGGAGCATGCCGACGGGCGCTGGATCTGGATACAGTCCCGGGGGTGGAGACTGCACAATGCCGATAAAGAACTGACTGATAAAACGATCGGTACCCACATTGATGTTACTGAAAAGAAGAAGGCTGAAGAACAGATCCTGTTAAAGAACATCATTTTTGAGTCTTCAATAACCGGCAACAGTATCGCTGATAACAAGGGTTTAATCACCGACGCAAATCCTGCCTTTCTTAGGATGTGGAAGTACCAGACCAAAGAAGAGATTATAAAAAAACCTGTTTCCGGGTTCTTTGCCAATGAAGAAGACGCGGCGGGGGTCCTTTTGGAACTGGACACCACAGGACGCTGGGAAGGGGAATTTATCGCACAGAGGTCTGATGGTTCCTCATTCACTGCACTCGGGACTGCCACTACTATCCATAATGAAAACGGAGATATGATAGGGTACCAGTCGACCTGCCTCGATATCACAGATCGCAAAGCTGCAGAAGAGGAACTTCGGGCTGCTCATGAACAACTTGCGGCATCAGAAGAGGAACTTCGGGGTCAGTGCGAGCAACTCGTTGCATCCGAAGAAGAGATCAGCCAGCAGCTGGATGAGATTGTCGGGAAAGAAAAACTCCTTGCCCTATCTGAGGAGCGATACCGGGCAATTTTTGAGCACACTGAATCGCCAACGATCATTATCGAGGACGATACATCAATCTCGTTGGCAAACAACGCGTTTATTGAGATATCCGGATACCCTCCTGAAGAAGTGATCGGCAGGAGCTGGACAGAGTTTGTCAGTCAGCAGGATCGTGACCGGATGGTTGCGTTTCATCATCAGAGGAGAATGAAAGGTGCAGATCCACCTCAACGGTATGATTTTCTCTTTCTATCCCGGAACGGGAAAACCCATACCATCAACCTGACCGTCGGACTGATACCCGGTACACGACAGTCAGTTGCATCCTTTCATGACCTCACCGGGACAAAGCAGATAGAGATGGCACTCCGCGAGAGCGAGGAGCAGTACCGCCGGATTGTCGATACCTCTGCAGATGGGATCTGGCAGATGGATTCTCTATTCCGGATAACCTACGTGAATGAGCGAATGGCTGAGATGCTGGGGTACTCACCTGAAGAGATGATCGGTCTTTGTGTCTCTTCCTTCATCTCACCGGGTGAACATACCGATTATGAACAGAGAAGACAAGTTCAAAAAAACGGGGAGGTCGATTATTTTGAGCGTTGTTTCATCAGGAAAGATGGAAAGAATCTCTGGGCCCGGGTTGCTATCACCCCGATATTTGATGCAGATGGGGTCTATCAGGGATCGTTTGCGATGCTCTCAGACATCACCGGCCGGAAAGCGGCTGAAGAAGCACTCAGGGAAAGTGAGAAGAAGTATCGCCTTATCGCTGATAATACTGCAGATTGTATCTGTATCTATGATCTGGATTTCAATCCCCTGTATGTCAGCCCCTCGGTACAGGTGATGAAGGGCTTTTCGGTGGAAGAGTCGCTCGTACAAACCCCTGATGAGATATGGACCCCTGCATCATTTGCATCACTGTTACCATTGTTTCACAGGGAGATGGAACGTGAAAGATCCGGTACTGCTGAACCAAAGAGAACTTTCTGTTTTGAGACAGAAGAGTACTGTAAGGATGGATCCACGATTATGGTTGAGAACTCTGCACGTTGGCTTCGGGATGAGGGGGGCAGACCGGTTGGGATAATCGGGATATCACGTGATATCACTGACCGCAAAAAGGCCGAGTAAGCACTCCGTGTCATGAATAAAAAGCTACAGATACTCTCGAGCATTACCCGCCATGATATTGTAAACCAGATAACTGCTCTTTTTTGATTCATCGGGGTAATAGAGAAGTCCTGTGGAGATGTAAAACCGGCAGAGTACTGGGATGAAAATAAAGAAGACTGTTGCCATGATCCTGGAATGAATCGAATTTACGCAGATGTATGAGGAGCTTGGGATAACACAACCAACATGGCAGTCTGTCAGTGCAATAATTGCGATGATTGATGATGACCGGCTCCCCATCCGGAATGACTGCCCTGATATCGTTCTCTATGCAGATCAGATGCTTGAGAAGGTCTTTTACAATCTGTATGATAACATCATCCGGCATGCAGAAGAGGTGCGATGGTGAGGATCCGGTGCAGGGAAGAGAATGGCAGCCTCGTGATTATCTGGGAAGATGACGGTCCCGGTATCCCTCCTGATCAGAAGGAATCCATCTTTCAGACAGGGATTGGTAAAAATACCGGTCTGGGGCTCTTTCTCTCAAAAGAGATACTTGATATCACCGGGTTTTGGATAAAAGAGACCGGTATATTTGGTATGGGAGCAAGGTTTGAGATAATGGTTCCTTATGGGAGATGGCAGAGAAGAGGGGAGAAGGAGTTTTAAGGGATTTCCATGGGAGCCATACAAATCATGGGATACCCGGGAGAAAAGTCTGTCATTAACCGGAACAATCATCTTTCCGTATGCTCATGCGAGATTATTGTATCTGGTATCTATAGACAGGAAAAAGAAAGGATAATGGGTTCTTTCCTTAAAAAAGGTAGATTCTGACCGGATCGCTTGTTACCGATGATTCGGTATGTGCATACAGGGTTAATTCCCGGAGTTGTGAAGAGAGTGTCAGATCGGCAGAGAACTCACCGTTTTCATTGGTTACACCGGATGCAAAGACAGGTTCCTGCCCGTATCCGGTTATCGTGACTGCGACTCCCTGCAAAGGTGAACCATCGGTTCCCCTGATAAGCGTTGATACCGGGATTTTCGCCTCTTTTTCAGTGGCACAGGGTGCATACAGACTTACAAGATGAGGGGTTTTGATCTGTGTCGCCAATGGCGATGTAATCGTCTTTAGTCTCTCTGATGTGGTCTGGTCTCCGGCAGAGACAATTCCTGTAGCGAGCAGTGATACAAAAAATATCGCAATGATTGCGTAAGAATGTAAAATTTTCATAGGTTCTCAAGGGTTCCGGCACATATGCCGTGCGTTTGCACACCATCAGTATCAGTACTTAAAAAGGGGATCGATCAGAAAAGGTCAGATGGAGTGACCAGGTACATCAGGGATTGTATCGATCGAGGGGATGGGAGAACCAGGTGGTGTTACGAAAGGAAATCCCTGGAATCAGGCGGTTTCTCTTTCAGGCACCGGATCAGGCACCGGTGGTCCTTGTAATGTTTCCACCAGGAACTCTGTTACCGGGGGATGATACCTGGGATCGATACGAAGGCAGTCCTTCGGGCACGCAGTTACACACTCACCACAGATGATACACCGCATCCGATCAATGGTCCAGGTCCGTTCTTCCTTGTCAACCGTAATGGCCTGTGATATACAGTTTTTTTCACAGAGCCTGCAGAAGATGCAGGTGGTGATATCCATCGTGATATGCCCCCTGCTTCTCTCTTTTATCTGTGCCGGTTCTTTTGGGTACCGAATCGTTGCCGGTCCGCGGAAAAGCATCCTGACGATGGTTCTCGTGATAGTAAATGCTCTCATAGTATTACCTCTCTGCACACCCGATACAGGGATCAATCGAGAGCACGATGACCGGAACATTTGCGAGTTCGCATCCGGCAAGCATCTGCACGAGGCCCGGGATATTTGCGGTGGTTGGCGTTCTCACCCGGTGACGGAGCAGGTTCTTTGTTCCGTTTCCCCTGATATAATGCACAACTTCACCCCGTGGCTGCTCGGTTCGTGAGAAGAACTCACCTGACGGGTTCCCCCTGACCGGAACCTCGATATCACCGTCCGGCATCATTGTTATTGCCTGCCCGATAAGGTCAAGAGACGTAAAGAGTTCTTCCACTCGTACACGGCAGCGTGCATAGCAGTCCCCTCCCGATATGACAACAGGCGAGAAGTCCAGGTGTTCGTACGCCCCGTATCCTGTCATCCTGGCATCAAGGGCAATCCCGCTCCCCCGTGCCACCGGACCGACAGCACCTAAATCCCATGCACTGTCCTTTGAGAGAACACCCACTCCCCGGGTACGCATGTCAATCGTCTCATCCTCGAGAAACACTCCTGCCATCTCGGAAAGTTCCGGTTCAATGGCAGTAAGGCCTGCAGACATGGATGCAAGTTTATCATTGGAGATGTCACACCTGACTCCCCCGACCTTGCAGCTCCCCTGTATGACCCGCCCGCCTGTTGTCTCTTCCATGTCGTTAAGCATATGTTCCCGAAGCCGCCATGCCGTCATAAAGAGGTTCTCAAAACCCATGGCATCTGCAAAAAGCCCGAGCCAGAGGAGATGGCTGTGCAGACGTGAGTACTCTGACCAGATGACCCGGAGGTATGCTGCCCGATCCGGGATCGTTATCTCCATGATATTCTCGATACCCTGGCAGTAACTCACACTGTGGATAAAACTACAGATTCCACATATCCTCTCGGCAATGTAGACGTAATTCTTAAAATCCCGTTTCTCTACCAGTTTTTCAAGACCCCGGTGGATGTATCCGATAGATGGTATTGCTTCTTTTACCATCTCGTCCTCAAGCACGAGATCCAAGTGAATCGGTTCAGGCAGGACCGGGTGCTGGGGTCCGAAGGGGATTACAATCTCACGCCCCATGTCAGGAACCCTCCTCTTCTGGTCTCAATGAATCCTCTTTATTGATTGTATTATAAAAAGGATGCTTGTCTTTCGTCCTGATAAAGGTGCCCTGATAATCAAGGGAAATACCAAAGAACCCGATACCAAAAAGGTCATGGATCTCGTTTTCATAGACAAAAGCGGCATGGTAGAGGTCGGTGACACTGGGAACCTGTGTCTCTTTGTCGATCGTGATCCGCAGGTTGGAAAAGACAAGATCGCGTTCAAACGAGTAATTGATCTCAATCTGGTCTTTGAACTGGCCGCAACCTACCTGTACAAGACGATATTTTGCATCGTGCATCTTTTTGACCTCGTCGAGCAGGAGATCTACCGGTATCACGACTGTCGTCTGTTTTTCAATTGTCATAGTGGTGTTTCTCCCTTCTTCATTGCTTTTCTCTTCTCCTCAAGTATCGAGAGGGCTGCAACAATCCCGTCGATGATCGACTCAGGCCGGGCTGCACATCCCGGGACATAGACATCGACCGGGATTGTGGTATTGACACCTCCTTTGATGTTGTAACACTCCCTGAATACTCCTCCGGTAGCAGCACAGATGCCGACTGCAACAACGACCTTGGGTGAGGGGATCTGATCATAGATATTCTTTACCACTACTGAACTCTGTTCATTAATACCGCCGGTGATCACGAATATGTCAGCATGCTTTGGATTGCCGGTATTAATAATTCCGAACCGTTCCACATCATAGAGCGGGGTAAGGCAGGCGAGTACCTCGATATCACAGCCATTGCAGCTGGAGGCATCGTAATGAAGGATCCAGGGGGATTTTTTCAGATAACTCATAATTTCTCCTCACAGCAGGTAGAGTCCGATAAGATTCAGTCCTCCAAGCACAATGGTCACAATCCATGCACTGATAAGTGCCGGCTGCCAGGTAATTCGTGTTGTTGCATTATCAACAAAGATCTCGATGATATATACCAGGATGACCGCGATGATGCCGGTGAGTGGATTCGCACCAAAGAAGAGGTAAACGAATCCAAGGAGCATAACGGTCTCATACAGGTGGGCTAACTCATAGATCCCAAGGGTCGGGCCTGCAAACTCAGTCGTCAATCCTTTTACCAGTTCCTGGTGTGCATGATGTGAGGTTGCAAGATCAAAGGGGGATTTCCTCAGTTTAAAGGTGAGAACATACAAAAATCCGACAAAAACACCGGGAAGGACAAAGATGAGCAACCCGCCATACGCAAGGATATCAATAACAAAGAAACTCCCGGTAACCTGATACATCCCCACCGCGGTAAGGATCACCATCGGTTCAATTGCCATCAGCTGGATGAGTTCCCGCTGTGCTCCTACATGGGCATAGGGTGATGATGAAGAGAATGCACCGATGATAAGAAAGACATGGGCAAGTGTCAGGGCAAAGATGACAAGCAGGAGGTCTCCTCCGGCAAAGAAGATCATGCCGGTTGCAACGATAAAGATGAGATATGCGATAACCCAGAAGTTCTCTGAATAGATAACTGCTATCCTCTCTTTCTGGAAGAGTTTCCCGATATCATAGAATGGCTGCAGAACCGGTGGTCCCACCCTGCCCTGCATTCGTGCGGTTAGTTTCCTGTCAAGCCCGACGATAATACCTCCGATAAGGGGACCAAAGAGGATAAACGAGACCCCGTAGAGAATATGCATGAGATCCATCTAGACCACCATCCCGATAAGTGCTGCAAAGATAAGAACGATAAGGGCTATGGTACAGAGATCACCGATGCGGAGCATCCGTAACTCACCAAAGATATCCTCAAGATAGTAATTTGAGAGACCCATCTCTTTCTGTACTCCGATACTGCCGGTAAACGAGTGCGGTGAGAGTGCCTCACGACCACAGACGTACCGGGGGACTTTTCGGTAACTCTCCTTCCAGGCGTGCCTGAAGAAGTACAGGGACAGTGGCATAACCACGATAAGGGAGAGCATGAGCAGGATGATGATGAGATCATCATAAAAGAGGAGCTTATCTAATGATTCCGTGGTTGCATTATGCGCCGAGATGAGGTACGGCTCAAGAATCGTGCCTGATATGAGAGGAAAGGTGAAGGCTACCAGAGCAACGAGACCGGTGATGATGTACAGTACTGCCCATTCTGAACGGTTAACCGACTCTTCATCATTCTTTTTCTCTTCATGATAGCCGATGAGTTTTCCCATCCATTTTGTCCAGAAAAAGACCGTTACGCCACTTCCAAGTGCCAGGAATAAAACGAGGAGTATCCCGAGAGGAGGAGAAGCATCGACAAACGCCCGTAGTGTTGCCCATTTTGATATCAGCATCCCGAACGGTGCAAGGAACATGCCTGCCATCCCGATAAGCATCATGGTCGCCACTTTTGGCATCGTAACGAAAAGGCCGTTCATCTCCTCGATGTCACGGGAACCTATCTGGTGTTCCACGGTCCCGGTGCAGAGGAAGAGAAGTGATTTTGCCACGGCATGGAATATGATAAGAAGTATCGCTGCCCAGACCGCCTCATGAGATCCGACCCCGGCACAGGCCACCACGAGCCCCAGGTTGGCAATGGTTGAATACGCAAGGAGTTTTTTCGCGTTGTTCTGTGTTATTGCGATGCAGGACGCCAAAAAGAAGGTTATTCCGCCCACGAGGGCAATAAGCATCCCGATAAACTGTCCTTCAAGTACCGGAGCAAACCGCACGATAACATATACCCCTGCTTTAACCATGGTACTGGAATGGAGCAGGGCAGACACCGGAGTTGGTGCTACCATGGCACCGATGAGCCATGATGAGAATGGCATCTGTGCTGATTTTGTCAGCCCGGCAAACGAGATAAGTCCTGCAGGGACAAGGGCGAGCAGGGCGAGGTCGGGACCAGCTGTTGTCAGGGTTGAGAGGTTGAGGTACTCCGGGGAAGGTGCGGTATAGGTGATATAGACAAGGGCTCCTGCAAAGGTGATCCCGCCAAGGAGGTTTAAGAGCAGTGCCAGAAATCCGTTTTTTATCGCGTCTTTTGTTTTTGCATATCCGATGAGCAAAAAGGAACAGACCGTTGTTATCTCCCAGAAGAAGAAGAGCCATACGAGATTATTGGAGAAGACGAGCCCGAACATCGCAGAGAGAAACAGAAAGAGTAAAAAGAAAAAGAATGGTCTTCTGTCAGAAATTTCAGGGTGATGGAGATGGTAACTGCGCATATACCCAAGCGAATAGATACAGATGAGACTCCCGATTATCCCGATTATCAGGGCCATGATGATTGAGAACTCATCAAAGAAGAGATTTGCCCCCTCTGTAGTTGCATGACCCGATGTCAGGGATCCCATCCCGAAGATGATGAGTATTGCCATCTGGATGCACACAAGGAGTGCAACCAGTCTCTGGTGGTATTTACGGCAGAGGTATAATATAAACAGAGTTATCCCGATCTCAAGCAGGAACAGGATGTAATGAACAGTCTGGGTATTGGTCAGGTAGTACGTCGCATGGGATCCAAGCGTTGCGATGAGCAGATAGAGCGTTCCCGTCCCAATGACGAGTGCGCCTGTCGTGACGATAATATCCCGTAATTTTTCCCCTCGAATCCCGAGAAGGATACAAGCAAGAACAAGGGGGAAGAAGATCAGGAAGAGCAGTAAAAATTCCACAAAGCACCTCTGGTACCATATTGTACATTCATCATTATTTATCATTGTGAATTGTGCCTCTGTAAAATTTCACTGAATAACCGGTTATTTTCAAAAAAACATGAAAAATGCGAAATTTTCCCTTCTCTAGCGCCACTCTCTCCTTTGTATGCCCTGATTTGAAACCGGAATTGCCTGCATGATTTGACAAATCATCGGTGACCGGGACGAGTAATGAGATGCATATAAGACGCAGAACAGATTTTTTTAAAAAAGGGGGATTCGATTAACCGTCGGAAGAATTTTACGACCTGAACTACGGAGTTTTGTACACTACTCTACTAAAAACCGGCGACTGGCGAACAGATCAGTCATACCCAATGCTACAACTTGCTTTTTTATATCAGTCGTCACATTCACAAAGAATACCTCAATCTCTTTTCCCAGAATAACCTCTAATTTTTCTACCCTCGCTAATTTCTTGAGAAAAACAGACTCGG
>JAFGOM010000120.1 GCA_016926505.1 Methanospirillaceae archaeon | reverse complement strand
GGAACTCAAAACATGACCTAAATTTGAATTGCACTTCAAAATGATTAGTCGAAAAAAGCAAATTGCCATTCTCGGACACCCTCCTAGAGAGAAGACAAATACCACAGATGAAATTTCTCATCTTTGATACCGAAACAATCGGCCTTCCCAGAATTGAGATAACCCCGTTTCAATACCCGGAGTACTGGCCGCACCTAATCCAGCTTGCCTGGATAGTAGCACAGGAAAAAGGTTCTCTTCAGCCTGAGTTCCCTTATTATACCGGAAAGGTATACCATCCCACAATCAGCAACTGCCATCCATAAAATAACAAATGAGCGTGCTCTTGCAGAAGGAGAACCGGTTCTCTCTGTTCTTTCCCGGTTTTCAGAAGCGGTTTTGCAGGCAGATATCATCGTAGGACATAATGTCTTGTTTGACCGGAGTATTGTAACTGCCGAATTCGCCCGGGCACAACAGGATGCTCCCATCCTTGGTCTTCCCTACCACTGCACCATGAAGACGACATCTGATATCTGCAAAATACCCCACAAGAGTAATCGCCAGGGATACAAATGGCCGACACTCAAAGAACTCCATATGCATCTTTTTGGAACTGATTTTGATGATGCCCATGATGCTCTTGCAGATGTTTTTGCCTGTATGAGATGTTATCTGGAACTCAAAAAACGAGGGTTGTTTGCGGAATTATAAAGCAAGCCTGAGAAACCAGCAAAGATGCAAAAAAACCAGATGAAACCCCAAATCCCCCCCCAATCCCTCTCCAAAAAGGTTCGGTTGGATGAGACCTATCCTTTTATTAGGAATCGTTTATTTTACGATCATGACCGGGCAAGAAGCAGTCTGAATAATTTTCTGACTTACACTGCCAAGCAACACCCCTTTTAATGCTCCAAGTCCTCTACTCCCAAGGATTATCAGATCTGCATTCTCCTTCTTTGTAATAGCAACAATCTCGATTGAAGGATCTCCGATTGCCACTTTGAGATCATACGACAATCCAGCCCCGGATATAAGCTCAATTGTTTTTGATATCGCACATTTGGCATCCTTTTCCAGAAGAGAATGAACATCAAATTGCGCCTGTATCATTCGTGACTGATCCGGAGGATGGGTAACGACATGAATGAGGGTTATTGTTACGAGAGAAAGCCCTGTTGCAAGGTGCACGGCAGATGCTGCTGCCCGTTGTGCATTTTCTGAACCATCGGTAGCAAGGATAATGGTCTTGAACATAAAAAACCTCGAATTTAAACGAACCGTATTACCTGGTATATCGTGAAAAATATCAGGGATAAACCAGGAGGTAATAATATGATGCCGTTACCATTTTCACCTTACAAGAGATAGTTATATCGAATTTTTACCCGGAGCAGGATCCAGTCTGTTGGTCTTTATGGATCCCGTCTTCCTGTAGGAGAGTACCTGTTTTCCTCGGTATCATCTTTACAAAAAAAGAGAGACCAAAAATACAATCTAATCCTATGAATATTCAGTCTATCAGAACAGAATGGTTCTCTAACATCAAAGGAGATACCTTTGCAGGAATAACTGTAGCTCTTGCCCTCATTCCGGAATCAATAGCATTCTCTATCATAGCGGGTGTCGATCCCATGGTCGGCCTGTATACATCAGTTTGTATCGCACTGGTTATCGCATGTGCCGGAGGAAGACCCGGGATGATCTCTGCGGCAACCGGTGCGATGGCACTGGTTTTCGTTGTCCTTGTCAGGGATTTTGGCATAGAATACATGCTTGCAGCGACGATCCTTACAGGAATAATCCAGTTGGGTTGTGGATTTTTAAAGATGGACCGGTTCATCACGTTCATCCCCTATTCGGTAGTCGTGGGATTTATCAATTCGCTTGCAATTCTCATATTTCTCTCACAAGTATCGTTCCTGATTAATGCCCCGGTTCTCATGTACGTGATGGTTGCCGGATCACTTGCGATTATTTACCTCTTCCCGCGGATTACCCGGGCGGTTCCGTCATCACTGGTTGCCATAATCATCATGACTGTTCTTGTCATTAGTATGGACTTAGACGTTTTGGCAGTCGGAGATCTGGGGGCGATAACGAGTACCCTCCCCTTATTCCATATTCCGATGGTTCCTCTCTCCATCCAGACATTACTTATTATTCTTCCGTATTCAGCCACCCTTGCCGTGGTTGGTCTCCTGGAATCCCTGCTCACGGTATCGATAGTCGACGAACTGACCAAAACCCGGGGAAATAAAAACCGGGAAGTTAAAGGGCAGGGATTAGCAAACTGTATCACCGGCTTTTTTGGCGGGATGGCAGGATGTGCCATGATTGGTCAGTCAATCATCAATATTAAATCAGGTGGTTCAGGTCGGATGTCTTCACTTATAGCGGGATTATTTCTTATTATTCTGATTCTGGGTTTTAGTGATATCCTTGTGAGAATTCCCATGGCTGCCCTTGTGGGAGTGATGATAATGGTTGCGATAAGCACATTTGAGTGGCAGTCCATCAAAGATATACACAAGGTTCCTGTCAGTGATGCCGTTGTGATGCTTTTGACCATCGCAATTGTTGTATACACTCATGACCTTGCGAAAGGAGTCATCACCGGGGTTATTTTAAGTGCTCTTATCTTTGGCTGGAGAATATCCTCAATATCTGCAACAAGCCGGATCAGGGAGGATGGGGTGATGATCTATACCATAAAGGGGCAGTTATTCTTTGGAACGATGAATCATTTCATTGATCTCTTCTCATATGAGAAAGGACCAAAAAAGATAGAGATTGATTTCTCTCATTCTCATATCTGGGATCAGTCTGCTGTGATGGCAATCGCACGGGCCATTGACCGGTTCCAGGCACATGGGAGATCGGTGTATGTTACCGGGTTAAATGAGGAGAGCCAGGAGACCCTTAACAAAGGGTTCTCATAAAATACGGGAATAACATCAAAACGAACAGATTGACATCTTTAAAGAGATGCCGGGTTAATAAAGAACTGGAATCAGCTCTTTATTTTATATGTGATCTCCATTATACTCCTGTTAGTGATAATGAGCTCTTAACCTGACCGGCGAGTCTCTGTAAAATTTCGAAAAACTCTCTCTCAGGAAACAAAGAGAGTTCAATCAATGTATCCTCATGCACACAATACAATGCTCCCCTGACCGGTTTCCCTACAAGAACCTCTGCAGCTCTCCGGTAAATCTCTACCTGGAACCGGTACGATTCATCTCTGGCAAGAATTTCTGCAGGGATTGGATCGGTCTTGTAATCGATGACCATCCAGGTATTATCGGCAAGCCTGATGAGAAGGTCCATTCGTCCTTCAAGGGGAATGCCATCAATGTTCACGCAGAACGCGTATTCCCGGCAGATAAGAGAGGCACCCAGAAGCAGGGAATGGTTCCGGAACTTCTCTGAAACCGAATGAATTACTGCTTTTTCTTCGGGATCCCTGATATCAAACTGCAGGATACTATTATCAGGATCTTTTCCTCTCATTACCTCGTGAACTGCAGATCCAAAGCAAACTCCCTGTCCTTTTCGGCCGTATTTATCAGATTCTTTGTGAGAAAGCACCCCGGCAAGGCGGGTGACCGGAATGGGTGTTGTATCCGGGATAAATCTCTGGTACCTGGGTTTTACGAATTTTCCATGGCATTTTTGTAAAACATCCGGAATTTTTCCCGGATCTGTTCTTGATTTTTTTTCCCGTTCTTTCTGTACAGGAATGCTCACACAAACCCTGACCTCATCACCGTCAGTGGTTCTGATCATGATTGTTTTATTCTCCAGGTTATCTTTGCTAATTCCGAGTACCGGGAGTATCCAGTCAAGCCGGGTCTGACCGGAACCATCAGGCAGATCCTTATCTGTCTCTTTGATTGTACCGCTCATTACCAGATGATCTGCAGAACGGGTCAGGGCAACATAAAGCAGTCGCCGTTTCTCAGCCAGTTGTTTCTCATTCATCTCCTCTTTCAGGAGCGTGTATATCGGTGTTTCAGCAGATTCGTAACCCTTATGCGGACTGGGAATTCTCACACCTACGAGATTGCGGGCACCATCAAGAAGGATCGAACCCTGTTTCAGATTTGGTTTATCAGCCATCCCGGGAACAAAAACAATGGGAAACTCAAGACCCTTTGCTGCATGAACCGTCATAATGGTGACCGCATCCCTATCAGGATCATCTATCATTGCTTCACCTTCCTCCTCCTCGCGTTCGAGGGCATCGTGCAGATCGGCTACAAGATGAGAGAGATAATACCTGCCTCTTTCTTCCCGTGCCCTGACGATATCCAGTACTTTCTCGATATTAGAGAGGATCTGCTCTCCTTCAATAAGACCCCCGTATACCACCAGTATACCGGACTCAGAAAGAACGGATCGGATAAGTGATACCAGAGAGAGACGCCCTGCCCTTTTTTGCCATCGCATCAGAAGAGCATAAATCCGGTTATACTCAGGAGAGAGAGAGGCAGAGTTGCGTAGTTTATGAAGAAAGGAATTACCCTGCTGCCGTGAGATCAAAAGGATGTCGAGATCAGATAAACCAACATACGGGGACCTGAGCAGTCCGACGAGATGGATGTCATCGTAGGGCCGGTACAGAAATGAGAGCAGGGTGATAAGATCAAGGATCTCCTGCCGCTCATACATCCCGGTTCCCTTGTATACGTAATACGGAATATTCCTGCTGGCAAGTGCATGGATGAAAGAACCCATTTTTGTTCTTCGTTCAAGCAGGATAGCGATATCCCTGTATGCTGCCGGACGTGTCAAATACATCCTCCCGTCGGAACTATCACGCAGACCTTCCTCGTACACCCCCGTCTTTGCCGTTATCATCTCTTCAATCTGATCTGCAACAGCATCATACTCGGTAATTTCTGCATCCTTCCTGATGAGCATCAGGCTTACCGAGCCGGAATGTGATGCCCGTTCATCACATACCCTGATAGGATCATAAGGAAATTCCCATGGTCTCTCTACGGTTGCAAAAAGATGCGAGAAGAGATAATTGACAAAGGTAACAACTGCCGGGGAACTCCGGAAACAGACATCGAGTGGGATCTCTTCTCCTTTGCAGGACTCGGTAATAAAGAGCCGTGCATCACGAAACCGGGTGACATCGGCATCACGAAAGAGATAGATGGACTGTTTCGGGTCGCCCACAATAAAAAGGTTATCAACATCAGGAGATGGATCACCGATGATAGCAGAGATGATATCAAACTGGGCAGGATCGGTATCCTGGAACTCATCAATGAGAATATACCTGAACCGTTTCCGGTAGTACGATGCGACAAGGTCGCGTCTTGTCTGGAAGAGATGACGGGTATACCTGATGAGATCGAAAAAGTCAAGTCCCCCTGCTTCTGCTTTCTTTTCATCAACGATAGCACAGTATCGGGAAGATACACGTCCGAGAGCCTGCAGAAAACGAAGGGTCAGAACGGTGAAGGGATCATCAGAAGAAAGTTTTATATCAGCGAGAAATTTAAATTTTTCACCTTTTTTCTGCAATTTTTTGTTTGTTTCTTTCAGATCAGCCAGGATATCTTCTGACCAGTTCTTCTTTGAACCTGAATTTCCTAGTTTTTCCGACAGATAGGAGGATAATGCCTCAAAAAAGAGAGGAGCAGTTTGGGCATCCCGCATCTTCTCTATTGCCGGCCTGACGGTCTGCAGGTATCTCATCGCCTTGTCATCTGCAGAGATATCCATATTTGAAAAAGAGATGAG
>JAFGOM010000021.1 GCA_016926505.1 Methanospirillaceae archaeon | reverse complement strand
CTAATTTAAATAAAGACTCAATTGATTCCATAATAATATATTAGGCGGCTTAATATTTAATCTACCCACACTATAGAACGGAGAGCCCCTTTTTTTCCATGGATACCGTCACAATAGACGGGAAAAATCTCCTGGTACTGACGATAGAAAAAGGTACCAACTTATCTTCTCTTGGAGGAGTTGTTTATATAAGAATCGGAACAGGAATCAGGCCATTATCGGTCCAGGAAATTTTAATGCTCTCAGCAGAACTGGGAACGGTTGCATGGGATGAATCCCCCATTATCGGCAGAGATGCGATGAGGTATCAATACATCTCCTGGTTCTTTAAAAAACTACAAGAAAGCAGGGGAAAACTCATCCCTGATAAACAACGGGATAGATATTTGCGAAGTGCAAAGGCGATACGGGGAAATATGCTCACAAACGCAGGTCTCCTCTTCTTCACTGATGTTTCAGAATATCTCCCGTTCGCTAAAATCCGCATTATTACCATGCAAAATAAGGAACCGGTCGCAAGCAGGGAATACGAAGGACCGGTCTGGAGCACAATCGAATCCGCGTACCAGGATCTCTTACGGGAACTACATCCAATCGATATCATCATTGGAACGCAGAGAAAGAAGATCGAATATTACCCTCCAAGGGCAATACGGGAAGCAATTATCAATGCAATAACCCACCGGAGTTATATTATTGCCGCCGATACACGTATCTTTATCCATGATGATCATATTGAGATTCGAAATCCCGGCGGGCTTCTTCCCGGCGTTGATCTCAATGATCCGGAACATATCCCAAGAAATCCTGCTATTGCACACCTGTTCCATGACACAGGTTTTTCAGAACGGTACGGATACGGCATTCACATGATTCGCGAGGAAGTAAAGAAAAATCCACTTTGTGACGTCTCATTTTCCTCCTCAACAGGAAGTTTTACCGTTATCTTCTCAAAGAAGATCCCATCAGACATTGATAAAACAGACAGATTTTTGCTGGATAAACTCAAAAATCCACAAAAAAGTAGTGAGTTGGCATACTCCCTTGGTATCTCCAAACCTACCGTTATCAGGAGGCTCAAACAACTCAAAGAACGGGGACTGATAGTACAGGAAGGGTCAGGGGCACACACAAGATACCGGGTGCCTTAAAAAAGGTTACCGTAAGACGAAATCATCACTTCATCATGTTCATCCCATTACTACAGATTTCCATACAATTACTCCAAAAGCAGTGGGCGTTTACACAGGACAGTAATCGTTTAAATTATGAGTTTCTTACGCTGGGCAGACCTTTTTATAGATGGAGCCCCAACCTTGATCTAGGTGGACAAATAAGAAATGTGATTTCTAATTTGTCTAGGTTCGTTTATGATACCAAGATCTGCTCGAAAAAAAATCCTGGAATTTGCAGAAGGATTTCTTGCTGTTGCAGTAATAGGGCCGAGACAATCAGGAAAAACAACTCTGGTAAAAGACGTTTTTCCGGGTCTCCCCTATGTCCTGCTTGAAGATCCTGACACCCGGAGGTTTGCAGAGGAGGATCCGAGAGCGTTTTTAGGTCAGTTCCTAAAAGACGGGGTGATACTTGATGAAATCCAAAATGTCCCCGAACTGTTTTCCTATCTGCAGGGAGTGCTCGACAATAAAGAAATAAATTCACGGTTTATTCTAACCGGTTCTCAGAATTTCCTGATGATGGAAAAGATCTCGCAGTCACTCGCCGGACGGGTAGGAATCGTAAAGCTCCTCCCCTTCTCCTTAGATGAACTTTATCACTCCGGCTCTCCTTGTGAATCTCTGGAAGAGTATATCTACCGGGGGTTTTATCCCCGTTTGTATCAGTATCCGATAAGGCCGTCTGATTACTATGCTTCGTATGTACAGACGTATCTGGAGCGTGATCTTCGGCAGTTGAAACAGGTTCAAAGCCTTTCAACCTTCCATACCTTTCTTAGAATGTGTGCATTCCGGGTTGGACAGATAGTGAATTTTACTTCGCTCGGCAATGACTGTGGTATTACCTATAAAACAGCACAGGACTGGCTATCGCTTCTCCAGACCTCATTTTTGATTCATCTCATGCCTGTTCATCATAAAAATTACAATAAGCGACTGATCAGGATGCCAAAGCTCTATTTCACCGATCCCGGACTTGCATCGTACCTTATCGGAATACAAAACCCGCAGGAAATTCTCACCCATCCCATGAAAGGGGGATTATTCGAGACCCTTATCATCAGTGAATTCTATAAATACCGGTTAAACCAGGGACTTGAGAGTAATCTCTACTTCTGGAGGGACAAGACCGGGCATGAGATCGACTGTATCATCGATCATGGTGGATTGTACGAGATCCCGGTCGAGATAAAAGCAGGAAAGACGATATCAGAAGATTTCTTTACCAATATCAAATACTGGAATTCGTTATCAGGTCAGAGTCCGGATCGCTCCTTCCTCGTCTATGGGGGGGACCAGGAACAGAGCAGAAGTTTCGGGAGGGTTATCAGCTTCTCTCATCTTCAGCCGGTGTTAGAATATCTCAGGTAAATCCTCCTCTTTTATAGGATATATCCTTCATGGAGTATAAATATGAAATATCCCTCTATTTTTTGGTATCTCTCACTCCTGCCTTTCCTACCTTCCAGATCTGATCCTCCGGTTTCGTTTTGGTTATCGGGATGATTCACTCCTAATTCATATAACAGGAGATGTGAGGGATTCTATAATGAGATCTTCATGCTCAAAAACAATTTTCTGCCGTTTCTCTCTTCTCATGCCTCGGAAAAGGACACAGATGTCCCGGTGTGTTCCCTATTAAAGACCCTGTCATCCAGGAACAGTTGAGTTAAAAAGACATTTCAACACCCCTCAAGGCATTAAAACGAGTATATCTTCTGAAATTAATAATTCATTCTACATTTAGCGTGGCTACAAAAAGGATTGTAATTGCCTTCTATTACACAATTTATTCCGTCTGATGATGCAAAAACAATCACCAGTATCCATATCTTTTGTGTGCCTGCTCAATAGTCAGGATCTCATGGACGATTACGTGCTTTTTTTTCCTTGTCAATATCATAAAAGACAGTGTAACTCCGGGAAATATGCAGGCGATAGATAATATTGCCGCCTTTTAGAACTACTTTCTCTTTATCTCCCAGGCTGCCGGGGAAGGGATCTTCTTTTCCATTTTCAAGAGCATTTTTAAGTATCAGGCGGGTTTTTTTCAGGTAACCGATTAATTTCTAAAACCAGTTCATGCCAGAGAACAAGGGTGAATGTCACTTAACGATCCTCTTAAAGAATTTCATCCAGGGGAACGAATCCTTCTTTTGAACGGTTCTTCCATGATATAATATCCTGCTCCAACCTGCGTTTTTTCTTTTCTTCAATCATCTCAGCCAGTAGATCGGTATATGTCTGACCTGCGGAACGCATCTCAGCAAGATCTTTCCAGACAGATTCAGAAACTGGAATTCGTTTTATGATAGACATGAACAAGTATACGTATGATACACATGAATAATTCTGGCAGGTTGCAGAAAAAAATATACACATTAATGGACATCGCCCGGATGTATCAAATTATAAAACACCAATGTGACTCCGGCTGTGTTCCCACAAAAGATGCACAAAACCATCCAACATCCATTTACTACTTGCAAAAGAGATCTGAAACAGTTCTGCAGATTAATCCGGATACATGCAAAAAATCATACAAATACTAAATTACTCATACAACATAACATATATAACACGAACCATATTCTTATTACCTTTACCAGCCATCAGACATGACCAACCCTACAACCGATCTCTACCAGGCAGGAACCCGAAAGAAATGGATCCTCATTACCCTGCTCATGATACTCCTCACCGGTTCAGTCTTTTACGCGTTAAATGCCGGATCCTACCAGCTCTCTCCCTCACAGGTTCTCTCCGTCCTCTCCGGTGTCATCACCGGGAACACCGAAACGCTCACGCCAAATGACAAAATCGTTGTCTTTGACTTCCGGCTCCCCCGTATTCTGCTTGCGGTTCTCACCGGAATCAGTCTTGCAATCGCCGGGACCGTCATGCAGGCACTCCTGCGAAATCCTCTCGTAAGCCCGTTCACCCTCGGGCTCTCATCTGCTGCCTCTTTTGGTGCCGCCTGTGCCATCGTGCTCGGGGCAGCCTGGCTGCCGTACATCGCTGATGTCTATCAGAACTATGTGATTGTCACTGCTGCATTTATCCTCGGATGGCTCTCGATCCTGCTAATCTACGGGATCTCCCGGGTCAAGGGATCCACATCAGCAACCCTCATCCTCTCAGGAGTCGTGATCGGATACATCTTCCAGGCAGGGGTCATGATCCTCAAATACGTCTCGAATAACGAGAAACTACGGGAGATCACCCTCTGGCTGATGGGAGGAATGTGGGGGGCAAACTGGAATGCAATCATCGTTATAACCCCTATCTGCATCATCTGTTTCCTGTACCTCGAGTCACTCTCCTGGGATTTAAACGCTCTTTCAGCCGGTGACGATATTGCAAAAAACGTCGATGTCCGCGTAGAAAAGCTCAGGTTCCGCGGGCTGCTTGTCTCAACGCTTGCAGCATCGGTATGCCTGGCTTTTACCGGTATCATCGGGTTTATCGGGCTGATGGCACCGCACATCGGAAGAATGCTCATCGGCAGTGACAACCGCTACCTCATCCCCTGTTCAGCACTGCTTGGTGCCCTCATTCTGCTCATATCAGACACCTTTGCCCGGACTATCATGGACCCGATCGAGATCCCGGTAGGGGTCATCATGTACCTCATCGGCGGGGTATTCTTCATGATCCTGATCCTGCAGGGAAAACACCGGGTGATAACGTGAGAGGAGGAGACACCCTGTGACAATACAGGTCTCTGATCTTTGTGTCAGCTACGGGTCTTTCCGGGTTTTAAAAGACGTGAACTGTTCACTGGAAAATAGCGAGATTCTCTGTGTCATCGGGCCGAACGGATCAGGGAAGAGTACCCTCGTAAAGGCACTGGCAGGCATCCTCACTCCTGATTCAGGTACGATCATCATCAACGGTTCAGATGCAGATACGATATCAGGGTACGAACGGGGACGCACCATCGGCTATGTCCCCCAGGATTTCTCATATCTGACATCAGCCACCGTACTTGAACTTGTTCTCCTCGGAAGGCGTCCCCATGTCTCCTGGTCATTATCAGAGACCGATCTTGCCATCGTCTATTCGGCACTGGAGCAGCTTGGCATTCTTGGTATGGCTCAAAAAAACATCACGGCACTCTCAGGCGGAGAACGGCAGAAAGTCTTTATTGCCCGTGCACTCGCTCAGGAACCCGAACTCTTCTTATTTGACGAACCAACCAGTGCACTCGACATCAGGCACCAGATCGATGTCTTTGAGATGATGAGAGACCTCGTACGCCACAAAGGAAGATCGGTACTCGTGGTCGTCCATGATCTCAACTTTGCATACCATTACTCAGACCGGGTTATCCTGATGGATGAGGGATCTATTGTTGCAACCGGACCACCGGATCAGGTCATGACACACGATCTTATCGAATCGGTATACCATGTCCCGATGCAGTATGTCGACACCAGCCAAGGCAGATATATTATGCCACTATGGACGTAATACCGTAAAACATCATAGAATTCGTTTATTTATTCAATAGGCAAGGATTATGCAGGAGATATATCCAAAACAACCAGTAACGGTATATCATATATTTGTATCACCTGCCATCATATCCTGGATAAAGATTGTAGAGGATAATAACCATATTCTGACAGATGCCTTACCCAAACATTACAAAAAACACATGGACAGATTGAGAGAGATATGATGAATTGATATAGGGGAAAATACCGCTCAATCAGGGCATCCCAAACTCCTTTATCACTCTTCTCGAATAAACATCTATGACAGGCAAATGAATTTCATACGTAAAGATTACTGACCTTTCACTGATATTTACTATGGACAATAGTATGTAACATGAAAGATACCAATGTATTAGTAAAACATATTCCTAATAGTATTGAGTTCATTAAGAGAGGAAATAATGGTAAGTCAGACGAAAATATCAGAAGGTTACTCCACCATAGTACCTGCTGAAATTAGAGAAACTCTCAATCTTACTCCCGGAGATATTCTCCAGTGGGATGTTGAGAATAATATCATTACCATTCATCCCAAGAAAAAAATAACGCTGTCTGTAATATGTGGAATCACCAGCATTGGTGGAGATGCAGTAAAAGATAAAAAAAGGATCCAGGCAGGACAAGAGTGATCTTTGTTGACTCTTCTTTTTTCATCGCACTCGTTGATCAAAAAGATCAATGGCATCCTGCTGCAAAAGCTCTTCTTCCCGTTCTGGCTGATGAACCTATTCTTATATCAGATCTAATAATTGTGGAGTCTGTATCCATTATTGGCAGACGGAGCGGAGGAAAAATTGGGGAGCAACTGTACCAATATCTCCTGAATAATTGTAATCTTGTTTACTCTGATAAAGAAATTCTCAATGAAGGCATATCTGTTTTTCTTCATTATAATGGATCTCTATCAGTCTCTGACTCAATATCAGTTTACATTATGAAAGAAGAACAAATCGATAGAATTGTTTCATTTGATTCCGATTTCGACAAAGTTCCTGGAATTGTGAGGATACATACGTGTTGATTAAAAAATCATATATTATCCCGTCAACGCAACCTATCTGTCAGAATAAGGATACATCTACATCCCGAATCCACGAACCGATGCTGCGATTGATTCAGAGGTTATCTCATCCATCCGGACATACCTCCCCCCCATGGTACCGGCAAGTGACTTTGCAAGCCCGAAACTGACATACCCCTGCTCGGTATCGATAACAAGGGACGGGATAGCAGCTTCCCTGATAGCCTGGGCCACCTCTTCTGCCTCTTTATACGGAGCAATCCCCTGCATACTCACGTTTGCCTTCCCGTCTGAAACCAGTACAAGAAGAGGAAGTGAATCAGGGTTTCTCTTCTGTTCACGGTTCAGAATCTCCAGGCCAGACATAAGACCCCGGGAGAGCGGGGTCCTCCCTCCGGTCGGGATCTCGGCAACCAGGGACCGGGCCAGTTCCACACTTGATGTCGGAGGCAGCAGAACTTCAGACCCGTCTCCCCGAAACGTGATAAGCCCGACCCGGTCCCGGTGCTGGTACGCCTCCAGAAGCAGTGAGAATATGGCCCCCTTAACCGCACTCATGCGTTGTGAAACTCCCATACTCCCGCTCGCATCCACGACAAAAAGCATTGTGTTCCCGATCTTTTCTTCCCTGACTTTCTCCCTGATATCTGATCTCTGAATAGTCACTGCACACTGACCTTCCCGGCTGACCTGGTAGGGTGCGGCTGCCCGTATCGTTGCATCAAGGGCGATATCAGGCGAGAGGGCACCTGAGGGGATCCGGCTCCTGACATAGTGCCCCCGGTCTGAAACAGATCTCCTGCTCCTGCCCCGGCCATGTCGTATCTCCTGCCGGTTCACCCGGGGATCTGCCATAATGCCCCGTTTCACCTGTACCTTGTCATCTGCCTCAAACCGGGTAATGCCTGTTGACGGGGCCGGCTGTTCCTGGTCATCGCGGGTATCCGGATCAGAGGGGGCCGGTTGTTCTTCCCGGGGGTGATGTTTGTTAATCGACTCTTCAAGCCGCTCCTTATCAAAAGATTCTTCAGAAAACGGTCTTCTTTTCATCCGGTGCGGAAGAACGAGCTCTGCTGCCTCCCGTACATCATCTTCGATGACCACATCCCGTGAGGCATATGCAGCAATCGTCTTTGCCGTCTTTACCATGGTAATATCAGCCCGGTGACCGTCAACTCCCATGTCGATGCAGATCCCGACAATCATCTCAAGCATCTCATCGGGGATATTGACGCTGCACAGTTGCTTCTTTGCCTCGATAATCCGGTCATGGATATCAGCATCAAAAGCAGCATAGGCGGCCAGGAATGAAACGGTATCTGACTCATAAAGGAGTCTTCGCTTCACCACCTCCATCCTTATCACCGGATCCATGATCCCGGTAATATCCACGCACAACCCGAACCGGTCCAGAAGCTGGGGACGGAGATCTCCTTCTTCGGGATTCATCGTCCCGACAAGAATAAAGACGGAAGGATGTTCAAACGAGATCCCTTCCCGTTCCACGATATTGACACCCATCGCTGCAACATCTAAGAGCAGATCAACAATATGATCGTTAAGCAGGTTTACCTCGTCGATGTAAAGGATATTGCGATGAGCTTGTGCAAGAATCCCAGGTTCAAACCTCTTCTCCCCTGCCTTGATCGCATGCTCGATATCGATGGTTCCAACGACCTTATCCTCGGTTGCACTCACCGGCAGTTCCACAACAGACATCTTTTTCTGGACTGAAACGATCTTCTCTGACTTCTGGCAAATCTGGCACATCTCACCGGGGCGCTGCGGATCACAGTGAAAAGAACACCCTTCTGATACGGTAATATCAGGAAGGAGATAGGCAAGTCCCCTGACTGCTGTTGATTTTGCTGTGCCCTTCTCCCCCCTGATGAGTACTCCGCCGATTCCCGGATTGACAGCATTCAGGATCAGGGCCTTTTTCATCTGATCCTGACCGACAATAGCAGAAAACGGGTATATCCGGTGATGAACTTCCATTACTAGTATGTGGTTAGTAAAAGTATAATAATCAATGGAAGATAACATCCCATTCTATCTTTTTCATATTGATAAAATCAAGTAGCAAGATTCATATTTTTTTAAGAATGATTGAGTATATCATCTCTGTCTTACAGCCCTGACAAAAAAAGCAGAAGTACTTCGTCTCAGCCAGGGATAAAAGAAGGGGAATCAGGTAAGCAGGGGGAGAGGCACAATTCATGGAAGTTACCATTGCTGCTATCATGTGGAACTCATACATCCCGCTTTTCGTACAGGCAGCAAAAAAACACAACATCACCCTCTATATTCACGCTACCAGGGAACTTGAGGAGAAACCGGAAATAATCAGCACTGCCCTTGCCGAGATGAAGGCAGCAGACATCATATTTCTGTACAGGACAGGTAGTCTCTTCTGGGACGAAATAGAGGATCAGATCCGCACGCTGGGCCAAAAAAAGCCGATCGTTTCCGTAGGCTACGAATCCTCGTACTGGCTCCTCTCAAATGTTGCATCAGGGGTTGTCATGAAGGCATACACCTACATCATGCTTAACGGTGCCCGCAATTGTGAAAATCTCCTTTTATACCTCTGCAACGAACTTCTCCATCTCCCGTATGATCCCCTGCCTCCGGAACAGATACCCTGGGAAGGGATATACCACCCCGGTGCTGCTACCTATTTTACCACTATCTCTGATTACCTCTCGTGGTACAGCAGAAAGGAACAACCCTGGGTTGGTATTCTCCTCTCAAGGACTGCCTGGATAACCGGAAACCATGCCATTGAAGACCGGATTATCCGGGATCTTGAGGAAGAAGGACTCAATGTCATCCCGGTCTTTTCCTACGCGGTGCGGGACCTCGACCTTGGTACCCGGGGGATGGCACAAATCATCAGGGACATATTCCTGTCAAAGGAAGCACCACGGTTAAGAGCCCTTATCAAACTGACATCATTTTTTATCGGATCAGAAAAATCAGGCGAAAGCGGGTCAGATACAATCCTTAACACCGGGAGATCGATTGTAAAAGAACTGGGAGTACCCGTATTTCAGCCGATAATCTCGTATTACCGAAACCTGTCAGACTGGGAAGCAGGCATCGATCTTACCGATGATATCGGCTGGAGTGTCAGTATGCCTGAATTTGAGGGAGTTATCGAACCCATCCTGGTAGGTGCCCAGGAGGGATACGGGGAAGAGTCAGGATCCCGCAGACCAATCCCGGAACGATGCAAAAAACTGGCCTCCCGGGTTGCAAACTGGGTCAGGCTTGCAGAAAAACCCGTATCAGAAAGAAAAGTCGCATTTGTGCTCTTAAGTAGCCCGTGTGCAGGAGTGGAAGCTACCATCGGTTCTGCGGCACACCTCGATGCACTTGCAAGTATGGCACATATCCTTTCTGCCATGCATGATGCCGGGTACAGCGTCACCGTCCCTGAGAGCGGGGAAGAGATCATCAGGGAATTTCTCGATAAAAAAGCAATATCCGAGTTCCGCTGGACAACCGCTGCAGATATCGTCAGACTCGGAGGGTGCATCGACCGGATCGGACCTGATGAGTATAACGCGTACTTTGCAACCCTCCCGAAACGGACGCAGCGGGAAGTAACGGAAGTCTGGGGAGAGTCTCCCGGAACAGCCATGGTACACGAGGGGACGATTCTTATCACCGGCCTTATGTACGGCAACGCCCTCCTCTGCATCCAGCCAAAACGTGGATGTGCCGGTGCACGGTGTGACGGGGAAGTCTGCAAGATCCTCCACGATCCGCTCGTGCCACCGACACACCAGTACCTGGCTACCTATCATTATCTTCAGTCCTCTTTTGGGGCTGATATCCTCGTCCATGTCGGAACCCATGGCAATCTCGAATTCCTGCCAGGAAAAGGGGTCGGGTTAAGCAGCCACTGCTACCCTGATATTACAATTGGATCCATCCCCCACCTTTACATCTACAACGCAGACAATCCTCCTGAAGGAACCATCGCCAAGCGGAGATCGTATGCCTGTCTCATTGATCATCTGCAGACGGTAATGACCGCAGGAGAACTCTATGATGAACTGCTCGACCTTGATCAGCTCATACACGAGTACGAGACCGCACAGTACGACCGTGCCAGGGCCCATGCCCTGCAGCACGAGATCATTGCAGCAGTTCACGCAGCCCATCTTGAGAATGAGGTAGCCATATCCCATGATACCCCAATAGAAGACGTCATCCCGCACCTCCATGAGACCCTTACCCGGATCCGTCAGACCAGGATCCCTGCCGGGATGCACATCTTTGGAACGCTCCCGGAAGGCGAACGCAGAACTGCATTTATCTATGCCATCCTTGCCTACGAGAGCGGAGAAGGTTCCCTGCGTGATTATATCGCAACACAGATGGGCCTCTCCCTCCCTGACCTCCTGGACCACAGGGATGGATTTCATCAAAAATATCAGAGATCCCATGGGGCTCTTCTTGCCGATATCGAAGAAAAAGCTCTTGCAATGGTACAGGATATCCTCGACCGTGCCGATACCGGCACAACCAATGATCCTCTCTATCATCCGCCTGACCCGGTCTTTGATCATCTGGCAGAGCGGATCGGTGATCTCTCAGGAAGACTTACCGAATCTGACGAGATTCGTTCGTTGCTCCATGGCTTTGGTGGCCATTACATCACTCCCGGACCATCGGGACTCATTACCAGGGGCCGGGATGACGTCCTGCCTACCGGGAGGAACTTCTACTCACTCGACCCCCATCGTCTCCCAACCCATGCAGCATACACCGTCGGTCAGCAGCTTGCCCATGCCCTCCTTGCCAAATACGTCGGTGACCATGGATCCCTTCCGGAAAGCGTCGGTTTTTACTGGATGGCAAATGATGTCATGTGGACCGACGGAGAAGGACTTGCCCAGATGTTTGCCCTGGTAGGAGTACAACCGGTATGGCATTCCAACGGCCGGGTAAAAGGAATTGAAGTCATACCGCTCGAGACACTGGGAAGACCACGGATCGATGTCCTCGCAAAGAGTTCAGGAATTATCAGGGATAACTTCTCCAACCTCTTTGATCTCCTTGACAACGCCATCCAGACCGTTGCATCCCTGGATGAACCGGATGCCCTGAATTTTGTCAGGAAACATGTGCAGGAATCGATGCGGGAGGAAAATACCTTCAGGGATGCCACCATCAGGATCTTCTCAAGCAGGCCCGGAACCTACTCTGCAGGTGTCAACCTCGCGGTATTTGCAAGTGCCTGGAAAGAAGAAGAGGATCTTGCAGACATATTTCTTGCCTACAACGGGTTCGGGTACGGACAAAACCTCGCAGGATCTGAAGTGCATTCCCTCTTTGCCGATCGTCTGAGTGAGGTCGATGTCACCTTTAACAAGATGCCGTCTGACGAGTACGACCTCTTCGGCTGCTGCTGTTACTTCTCAAACCAGGGTGGTATGACAGCTGCGGCCCGCCGCCTGACTGGAAAGGAGATAAAGGCATACTTTGGAGACACGAGAGAGGCTGACCATGCAGAGGTCAGGGATCTTGCCGATGAGATCCGCAGGGTTGTGAGGGGAAAGATCCTCAACCCAAAATGGATAGACGGATTAAAAGAACATGGATATGCCGGTGCTGCAGATATCTCTAAACGAATCGGGAGAGTATATGGATGGGAAGCAACCACCCGCGAGGTTGATGACTGGATCTTTGACGAGATAGCAGAGACCTTTGTCAACAATCCGGAGATGAAAGAATTCTTCGAAGAAAAAAATCCCTATGCCCTTGAAGAGATCTCACGACGACTCCTTGAAGCACACACCCGTGGCCTGTGGCAGGCAGATCCCGATGTTTTGCAACGACTGCAGGAGTCATACCTGGAGGTAGAATCCTGGATGGAAGATCAGGATCACGAGGGGGAGTTCCAGGGCGGCACAATCGATCTCGTGGGCTACCAGGATATCGAACAGTGGGACGAGTCAATGCTGAAGTACTTAAACCAGATTAAAAAAAGAGATCGGGATTGAGTATGGATTACAAAAAGAGAGAGAGAGACCGTCCGTGCAAAACTCCTATCGTTACCCATGACCTGACGAGGTATTACGGTGACCTGTGTGCTGTCAACAGATTAAACCTGGAGGTAGAAAACGAGATCTTCGGGATCCTCGGGCCAAACGGGTCAGGAAAGACCACAACGGTCATGATGCTCACCACTCTGCTTGCACCCACATCCGGGACTGCCGAGATCTGCGGGTATGACATCCACCGGCAGCCGGAACTCGTACGGAAGATGATCAGTTATGTTCCCCAGGATATGGCGGTCGATGTCAGGCTGACCGGCCGGGAGAATGTAATGATGTATGCCGAGTTATATGGGATCACAGACCCGGCACAGGGTACCCGGTCAGCCTTAAAGACTCTTGACCTTGCCGACCGGGCAGACGATTTTGTAAAAACCTACTCAGGAGGGATGAGAAGAAGACTGGAACTGGCCCAGGCACTGGTGCATAACCCACAGGTACTCTTTTTGGATGAACCAACGGTCGGTCTGGATGTAGCAGCCCGGAAGAAGATATGGCACCATATCAGGTATCTCAGAGAGACCGGGATGAGCATCTTTGTAACCACTCATTACATGGACGAGGCTGACCGGTACTGTGACCGGGTTGCTATTATTGACAAGGGCATTGTAAAAGCTATTGATACGCCGGATCGCCTAAAAAGCCTGATATCTCATGATATCGTGACCGCTACCATATCAGGTATCTACAGCGGATTTGCCATTCCGGGAGTTACCTATGCAGAGAGCAGGGGAGACGAACTGGTTTTTTTTGCACAAAACGGGGAAAAGGCCTTGCCCCAGATTCTGGATGCATTAGCGGTGCAGGGACTGTCCATCCTTGCCATGTCAATCAGGCGTCCCTCCCTTGATGATGTCTTTTTGCACCTCACTGCGAGCAGTGACGAGGATGCAGGACCATTTAACCTGAGCACATTTCGCAACATTCTCGGGAGGAGAGGATGAACGCTATCCTTGTCTACTGCAGGCGGGATCTGATACGATGGATCCGGGGCAGGTGGGGGTTTATCTCTGCACTGGTCACCCCTGCAGCCTGGCTTATTTTTGTCGGTCTTGCACTTCCTATCAGGTTCACTGACGACTACATCGACTTTGTCACTCCCGGAATCCTGGTCATGAGCACCCTTACCGCATCACTGCAGGGGGGAGGGCTCCTCATTCTTGACCGGATGCTGGGATTTTTCACGAAATTTCTTGCCCTTCCTGCTCCCCGGGAGAGCATTCTCTTTGGGAAGATACTCGTGATCATGATACGGGGACTGATCCAGTCAACCATCATCCTTATCCTCGCCTTTCTCCTTGGCGCAACTCTGTACAACCCGTACCAGCTCTTTATCACGTACCTGATTCTCATCATCTTCGGAGCCCTGCTCTCTTCGTTTACCACCACGCTTGCGATCTACATCGGTGACCATGACAGTTATGCCGCAGTCAATGCCATGATCTCCATGCCGCTCTTCTTTACTTCTACCGCGATGATGCCATACAGTGTCATGCCGGAATGGATGCGGATCCCGGCAGCGGTAAATCCACTCAGTTTTGCAATTGACGGGATTAGAATCGTGCAGGAAGGTATCTTTCCTCTCGTCCAGATCGGTCTTCTCAGTGGCATGTGTCTTTTACTGATGCTTATCAGCGTCCGGGCGTTTCGGAGGGTGAAACTCTGATGTAACCTGACATTTCCTCTTAGATTCTCCTGAAACACTTCAGGAGGAGTTGTATACCTGCAGAATGTATCTCCTGTCTGATGCTCTCTCTGTTATCAGTGAGATCATCCGGCAGAGCATTATCAATGAGAAAAAGTAACTTCGAACGGAGATTAAACACCTATGACACCTGTTATCATATCCCGATATATCCTTGCGGTTGTAATCATTATCTGCACCGGATTTTCTGTTGCCTCTGCTGATATTGTTGTAACTGACACCAGTGGAGAAGAGATTACCCTTCCCCATGCTGCCTCCCGGATCGTATGCCTCAATGGAGATGCCGCCGAGATGCTTGTCGTGCTTGGGGCAGGGGATCGCATTGTCGGCCTTACCAGCACCACTATGGATGACCAGATCCTGATGGACCAGATACCCAATGCTGTTGATGTCGGCGACTGGCAGACACCAAGCGTGGAACGGATATTGCAACTGCAGCCTGATGCGGTTATCACCTACTCAAGCTCAAAACCCAAAAATGCAGATCAATTAAATACTGCAGGAATCCCGCTAATTTATCTAGACTGTTACAAGATAGCAACACTCAAAGAGGACGCTCTTTCCATGGAGAAACTTATCGGGGTTGAGACTGCCGCCGATGAATATCTCTCCTGGGTAAAGACCTGGGAAGATTTTGTTGAGAAAAACACCGTAGAACTCGGTGTTGCCGAGTATCCCCGTGTCTATATTGAAGGATATTCAGACTTCTCAGCCCAGGGAAAAGACAGCGGAAGTGATATGCTCGTTTCCCTTGCAAAGGGAGACAACATCGCTCGTGAACTGGAAGGTCAGTGGCCCAAGGTTACCCCTGAATGGGTCATCCAGCAGAATCCTGAGATTATCCTCAAGGTTGTTGCAGTAAAACCTGATGCAGATCTTGCATCTGCCTGGGAGAAGATCATGAACCGTGACGGATTTTCCAATCTGCAAGCCATTGCCTCAGATAAAGTCTATGCATTAAATGCGGAACTGACACTGGGCCCGCGATCGCCTGCCGGCCTTGTATACGTCGCATCAATCCTGCACCCGGATCTGGTCTCTTCTGCAGATGCACAAAAAGCCCTTTCCGCTTATACCGAAAAATTCCTGCCCGGGGCCGATACTGTCGAAGAGATCTATCCATCTGCCTCGTGAGAGGGATTATCCCCTTTCCAGGGGCCTTTTCGGACTGCAGGTCTGCTACGAATGCCTATCCGAAACAGGAGTGTATTTAACAGGATACTACTCAATTGATTCAAAATTACCAGAAGAACCGGTGCTCGCCCGTATCAGACCCCGTCTTTTTTCTGCCATGATCTCCGGTCTGATGATGGAAAAACACCGGTGAGATTACGAATCAGGAGCCTGATACCGGGGTTATCTGAGAGGATTTTTCAGACATCACACCGGAAAATCTGGGTTTCCAGTGCAGGATTTCCCGGTCCTCTGACAGCATCTTCTCCATATCCTCATGGATCATGCACAGCCCCGGGTAATGAAAAGAATTACATTCCTTGTGCGTTCCAGGTTGTCTGTTATTTTGTATATCACATAAATTTAGATTAACCTAATTATTTTAGATAAATTTTATATTCTTCTACTCATAACAATAATGAACGCGACAGAGGCATGAGACCTGCCGGCTACAACAAGAGCCGTAATAGGCTATTCAGATACTGATAACTCTGTACAAAAAGCAGACAATGAGTTCATTTACAAGGAATCCATCATGGGCAGCATAACATCAATCAGGACACCCCGGCAAAAAGAGGAGATAATTGAATTGCTCGAGAATATCCTTAATAAATCGGATTATCTGACAGAGACCATTGCAAGGGTCAGGGAACAAAACAGATAAAGATACAATCATCACAGAGGGGGTGAGTATATGTAAGCCGAAGGGTGCGGCACGATGCGTGACCGCACATGCAACGTCAGGGTAGCCGGGTAAATGCTTACCGTACCAAAACAAAATTGCTACCGATAAATCTTCCTCGTACACACGAAAGACTAAAAGATACCGAAAAACGCCACAACACCGGTATCTTTGGACACATGATAAAAGAGCCATCCATTACGATACCAATCGCCTCGATCCGATAACTGCAAATGCCACACACTTTTATAGAAATTACCTAAGGATCGACAAACCTCTCCACCCTGACTTTTCCCTGGAAATGACCATTACGTGATACAGGGCATTGCGAGGGTGTTTCATACTATCAGATAAAATTTGATTCGGTGATTTTTACGAATCATTTCTGTTTCTCTTCTTCGCCCCTCCATCCCGGGAGGGTTGCATCAAAGACGCGTTCCAGTTCGGTAAGAATCTGGTCAGGCGGCCTGTTTCCATCGATGACACTATCAGCAGCCGCAACCTGTTCATCCCGAAAAAGACGGAAATGGGGAATAACAACCTCTGTACAATAAGCAGGATCTTCTTTGTCGTTTCGAATCTGTCGTCTCCTGCAGATCTCATCCTCGGGTATATCCAGATAAATTGTGAGATCACATAAACGAATGACTCTTGAGTCGGTAAATAACAAAAATCCCTCTGCAATCATGAAAGGAGCCGGTCTGATTACGGTATCGCAAATACCGGTCCATCCGGCATGGGGCACGTGTGAGATACGCCCGGCAGAGAGATCGGTTAGAACGGAAACGAACTCGTCCATCATCAGGGATCCGGGAATTTCCCAGTTGGCGTATCCTTTATAAAACGCTACCGGGCAGGGGCGGAAAAAGAGATCAAGAGAGAGACATACCACATCATGACGGTCCGCAAGCAGCCTGCATACAGAACTCTTCCCACAGCAACTCGGACCTGCAATTCCGATAAGCATCGTCTTTTCGGTACACCGGTATCATCTTTATACAGATAAAAGGTCACTTCCAATGGTTACTTCCAAACCCGTGACAGGATTGTACCGGACAGGAAAAAAGGATCATGCCTCGTATGCAATGAGCATCCCCGGGTTTCTTCTCGCAGTCCTGCAGGAGTGATAGTTCTTCTTTCCCGAGATCCTTATACCGGGGCTCGGCAAGGAGACAGAGGTGTAACTCCTTCTAGAAGACGCTGTACTTTCTCCAGGTTCTGGCTGGACAGGTTTGCATACATAATACTCACCTGATGAGAGGAGGGACCAGGTAAGCATATATATTTATTTTTAAATAATTTGTTTAACGCAATAAAAAGAGGCCCTCATAATCCCATGTATCCGGATCTGCAAATATCGTCAATTATATGGATAGTAAAAAGGATTCAGGTCTTTTGTATTTTTTGCTGTTGCTTATTTTTATCAAATTCTTTGTTCTAAAACAAATATTTTTGTAAGTAGGAATAAAACTCCTATTGATGCAACAGAGTGATAAAACATATTCCCTGATAGGCCTTGCAGGCATCATCCTTTTTGCCTGTATTCTTTCTGCCTGCTGTACCGGGCATCAGACCATTCCCGCCCCGGACAGAGAAACCGTGATTATTGATGATACGGATGCCACTGTTCATATTCCCGAAACGGTATCCTGGGTAGTATCCCTTGCGCCGAGTGAGACCGAGATCTTTTCAGCTCTCAATCCGGAAACAAAAGGAATTTCGCTTGTTGGCAGAACATGCTATGACAATTATCCCCCTGCCGTAACCACCGTGCCTGAAGTCGGAGGACCGCAGAGCCTCTCGGTGGAGGCTATTGTGAATAAAAATCCGGATCTTATCCTTGCAACAACGGTCACTGACAAGATTGTCTTAGATCAGTTGATCAGTCTCGGATACCCGGTCCTTATCTTCCGGCTGGATTCTTTTGAAGACATCTATCACAATATCGAACTCACCGGAGAGGCCCTTTCCCTGGAGCAGGAAGCAGAGAACCTGGTTGAGACCCTGAAAACCCGGATGGATACCATATCACAGGAGCCGCATGCAACTCCCTCCCCCCGGGTCATGTTTGTGGTAGGAACCAGTCCCATCTATGTTGCCGGAAATAACACGTTCCTTGATCAGTATATCACCCTGTCAGGAGGGGTTAATGTATGCAACAAAACAGACGGCTACTACATAACATCTGATGAGACTATCGTGAACCAGGCGCCTGATATCATCATCGTGACAAGCGGGCCTGAGAATAATCCTGATGCACTCAGGGAGGAACTGACCCGGATGGATGTCCTTAAACGTGTCCCTGCACTGCAGAATGATCATATCTGTGTTCTTGATGCAGACACGGTATCCCGGCCCGGGCCCCGTATCGTTGATGCATTGGAACTGGTATCAGCATGTATCAACCAGTAAAGACCGTAACAATCGCCGCAGGGCTCATCGTTGTGCTGGGGGTGATGATGCTCGTGTCTGTCGGGATCGGGCAGACCCCCCTGCATCCCGGGACCGTGGCCGGGATCCTCTCAGGAGCTCTCTTTGGCACCATCCATCCCGGTGATGCAACCAATGCAACAATCATCCTTGATATCAGGCTTCCAAGGATTATCCTTGCTGCTCTTGTTGGTGCCTGCCTTGCCGTCTGCGGAGCAGCCCTTCAGAGTCTCTTTAAAAACCCGATGGCAGACCCGTTTATCCTCGGTATCTCCAGTGGTGCAGCGCTTGGGGCTACCATCATCATGGCATATGGGATAACCCTCGGACTGGGGATTTATGACCTGCCACTCCTTGCGTTTCTGGGTGCACTGGTCACCATTTATCTTGTATACCGGGTTGCAAAGATCGGTCAGAAAATCCCGGTAAACACGCTGCTTTTATCTGGTATTGCAGTATCTGCCTTTTTTTCTGCAATGACCTCGCTTATCATGTTCTCCAGCCATGCCAGTTTTGAACTGATCATGTTCTGGACGATGGGAGGATTTTCAGGCAGAGGATGGAACTACATCTGGATGATCCTCCCCTTTGCATTCGCTGGGATCCTTGTCGTTATCTATTACGCACGTTCCCTGAACGTCCTTATGTTTGGGGAAGAATCTGCCCGGTACCTCGGTATTGACACAGAAAAACTCAAAAAAATACTTCTCGTGGTATCAGCCATCATGACCGGTGCTGCTGTCGCAGTCAGCGGGGTCATCGGATTTGTGGGCCTTATCATCCCTCACATAACAAGGCTGATCGTCGGTCCGGATCACCGGATCCTGCTGCCGGTAACCAGCCTTGCCGGTGCACTCTTTCTTGTTATCGCTGATATTGTTGCCAGGACAGCCATCGCACCAGCGGAACTTCCTATCGGTGTTATAACCGCCATGTGCGGTGCGCCGTTCTTTTTATACCTGCTTCGGAAAAAGCGGGGTGAGCTCTGATGGGAATAGAAATGAAGAATATCACGTTTGGGTATCGCGAGAACCACAATGTACTGGACGGGTTTTCCTGCTTATTTCGTGATACCTGCATAACCGGTATCATCGGCCCGAACGGGTGTGGGAAGACGACCTCCTTAAAAATCATGGCAGGGTACCTTAAGCCATCACAGGGAGAAATTTTGTATAACGGCCGACCTGCAGATTTAGTATCCATGACCGAGATGGCAAGGATCCGGGCCGTTGTGGAACAGAAGGTTCACTCGCCCTTCTCTTTTCCGGTCTATGATTTCGTGATGCTCGGAAGAACCCCGTATTTAAAACCCTTTGAGTCTGAACACGATTCAGATCACGAGATTGTTTTCACCTCCCTCTCCCGGACCAACACCCTGCATCTCAAAGACAACAAAATTGATGCCCTTTCCGGGGGTGAACTCCAGCGGGTCATGATTGCCCGGGCCCTGGCACAGGAATCAGAGTACCTGATGCTTGATGAACCGACATCCCATCTTGACGTGCGGCAGCAGCTTGAACTGATGGCGTTACTGAGAAGCCTGAAAGAAAAAAAGACCATTATCATGGTCATCCATGACATTAACCAGGCTGCCCGGTACTGTGACGAGGTGATCCTGACACGGGACGGGAAAGTTGTTGAGCAGGGGCAGACAGAGTCTGTTCTTTATCCAACTGCCCTCCAGGAGGTCTTTGGTGTTATGGCCCACACCATTTCGCAACCGGTGATCGGAAGAGAGCAGTTTGTCTTCTCGCTCCCCCGGGAGATGGAACAATAGGCAGGTAATTTCCATGGACACACTACTTCCGCCCTACAATAACCAGGGATCAAATGAATCAGACGCTATACCTGCAAGAAACGATTGTCATTTCAAAAACACCCGGCACCCGGGGACCAGAATCACCGGTAACAGAGGAGATACACCATGCACTATCACGGTATGAATACCGATAGGAAAAAAAGATGTGTTGCACGATGGTTTTCTGCACCAGTGCATAAGGAGCAGGAATGACCATTCATCTCATGAATCTCTCGGTGTACCCGATGGATCTGGAGCGGTATGGCAGCAGCTGGGATGTGGTCAGGAATTTTGTCTTTTCCCATGATCTTGACGGCATTGAGCTGCTCATCGGGAGCGACACACCGCCGGTTGTCCCCAAAGGTCTTGTGCATGCCGTTCATCTCCCCTCCTGGATGGGGTGGTTCCGGGTCTGGCACGAAGGCAAACCCCTTCCCCCGGGGATAGAACAGGACGAGATCACCTATTTTTACGGGGCTGCATCACCTGATGACCTCATTACAGCCTTTTGTTCGGTGCTCATGCATGCTTCAACATTCTCTCCTTCATATGCCACGTTTCACCTCTGTGACATCACGATAGAGGAGTATTTCACGCGAAACCATTCCTGTTCCTCAAAGACGGTTCTTGCTGATGCTGCACGGTTTTTCAATGAAGCGGCATCCCGGTTCCCGGGGAGCGAACCCCCGGTGCGGATTGCGTTTGAGAACCTCTGGTGGCCGGGGCTGAACTATTACGATAATGAGGAGGTTCTGATGTTTATGGACCTGCTTAAATTTACAAACTGGTGCCTCCTGCTTGATACCGGCCATGTCATGAACGGGCTTTGCGTGCATACCGAGGAGGAGGGGATACAAAAGACCATCGATACCATCACCAATCTGTCAGACCGGGTTATCAGGGCTATTGATGCCGTTCATCTTCATTACAGTGCCTCTGCCGTGTTTCAAAAAGAGCATTTCTTCTGCCAGCCTCCTGCAGCCTGCATATCCGGGCCGTATGCAAGCAGGATGGCCGCGGTAATTGATACGGTCACCAGGCTTGACGAACACCGGCCGTTTACCCTTCCCGGATGTGCTGATATTCTCAGACGTGTTTCGCCCTCGTTTGTGACGCACGAGTTTCTCAGCCGCGACAGAGAGGAACTCTCTCTTAAGATTAAAACCCAAAAGAAGGCTCTTTCTGCGAGTGAAGAGAGAGGTAAAGAGAAATTACCCTTTTGAGTATCACTCTCTTCTTATCGGTAAAGGGATATACAGATACGGCAAAAACCCTTATTATTTCTTAATCCGACAGATCAGACATAAAAAAAGGGTCAGGCTGTGTACGCGATGAGGACCGCTCCCAGCTTCTTCTCAAGATCGGTTAGTGATTTGAGTTCATCGGTAGAGAGGTTCTTGTAATGAGGCTCAGCCAACAGGTACACGTCAAGTTCTTTCTCCAGGTGCTGGACTTTCTCCAGCTGGACTCCGGTCAGGTTTGCAAACATTGGTACCACCAGCATTCCATATCTCGTAAAAGATGATAAAACTACGCTTCAATTTATTGGTTTTTTAAAAAATAATCTTAATCAGG
>JAFGOM010000003.1 GCA_016926505.1 Methanospirillaceae archaeon | reverse complement strand
TGAATCGGGAATTATTAAAGATATTAAGACTGCTTGGACCGGAGTACGAAAAATTCTATACTTGATTTAAGATGTGACGAATGTGGGGTTAAACAAGATCATCCTTGAAATAGCAGATGAAGAAATGTGAATCAAAGGCAAAGAGTGCAGTATCCAATCAGAGATGCAGATACAGGTACTGGCAAACAGAATGAATCAAAACAATTATTATCAGGGTAGCAGACGAGCCCTTTTTTGCACTACATAGTAGAAGGCACCCTTTTAGAAAGTTGGTTTATTACGGTAATAATCAAAGAATGACTTTAGCAGTGGTTTTTTATACCCTGGTATCTGCTGTATACGATACTCCCTCAATACCTGGTATCCTCTGGTATTTCGAATACAAACGAAAATGGGTATCAATACCCTGCAGAGATAGAAAGGTCTTATTTCTCCTTGAATCAGGGAGAATATCTCTCTTCTTTCCATGGTCCATCACGTATGTTTTTGCCCACCTCCATCTGTCAAAGCCATAATCATTATCCCTGCACAGCTCGCATATCATCACATGGCAGAGATCCTTATCGTCGACGATGCAAAGATAATGCTTGATATCGTGAGAGGTATGCTTGAAGGATCAGGACATGAAGTCATCGGTGCGGTCACTTCAGGAAAGGAAGCTCTTGAAGCGTACCAGAAACACCGCCCTGATATCGTCTTTTTAGACATCAACATGCCTGAGATCAACGGGCTTGAGACGCTACGGGAGATGAAACTGATCGATCCTGATGTACGGATAATCATCATCAGTGCCTCCCGCCAGCACTATGACAATGCAATGAACCTTGGTGCCACCTCGTACCTTCTCAAACCCTTTACCCGGTCAGACATCCTGCGGGAGATCAGAAACAGCCTTGAGAATAATACGTAACTGCTTCGTACCGGATTTTCGGTTTTTTCTGATGCCCATTTTGCAGGGATTATAAACCAAAAAAGAAGCCATAATATGAGGCAATCCCGGTAGTAACCCTCTCATTCAAAACACCGGGATACCTTTCACCGGGAAAAAAGGCAGGATGCGGTACCTTTCCAGCCCCCCTGCGGAAGATTACTGCAGTGCCTGTGATGACAGGGGATCCCGTGGATACCGGGTTTTTTATTCCCATCTCTTTATATACACTGAAAACAAATGTGAAACAGAGCTAAAACGCATATAGGGGGACATTTGTGGCTGTAACAGATGATGACTTCGGAGATGATGACCTTTTTGAATTACCTGATATAGAATCCCATAATGATGAACCAATTGATGATGATCTCTTGCGTGCAGAACCGGTTGAAACGAGTGTGAAGGATGAAGATGATCTCTCCCGATTGGATCCGGATGAACCTGGTGAGATACATGAGGAAGGAGAAGAGAAGGTTCTTGAGATAAACGGCAAGATAATTGCCATAATCGCCGGTATTGCTATCGTCGTCATCGTAGCACTGGTACTCTTCTTCTTTGTTTTGGGAACCCCTGCACCACCTGATGTTAAACTAAAGAGTGAACAGAACGGAGAGATAGTATACCTGTACCATGAGGGCGGTGATTCTCTCGAGCAGCAGTACCTGCACATTTACATCGGTCCCGAGGAAGTTCCGGTCTGGCAGTACTCTCTCCTCTCTGCTGACTGGCCATGGTCAATAGGCAATATCCTGAAAGTAGACTGTGCCGGGTACCCCCTCCCGGCATTATTCAGGGTGACATATCTTCCCGGCAAAGAAGAGTACACGCTTCTGACAACCACCCTCTCGGCACCACCCACACCGGAACCAACCCCGCAGGCAGACTTTTCTGCCACTCCGACTACCGGCCCGGCAGCTCTGACCGTCCAGTTCAGTGATACCTCTGCATACAGCCCGAATTCATGGTTCTGGTCATTTGGAGATGGCGAAACAAGCACCGAGAAGAACCCCTCACATATCTATTCCAATCCGGGAACATATACCGTCAACCTGACTGTGAGCAACGATGCCGGAAAAGACACCGGGATGAAAAAAGATTACATAACCGCCACGATTCCGGTAATCGGTCCACCCATCACGCAGACCGGCCAGGAATCATTCTCTCCTGATCAGATAGCAGCTCTTTCAGGAACCAAAGTAGAATTCCAGGGATTCCCCACTTCAGGAACAACCCCCCTGCATGTCCAGTTCGGTGACATGTCAAGTGGCTGTTATCTCGATCGGGTGTGGGACTTTGGTGACAATATCACCTCGAATGAGCCGTACCCGAACCACACCTATCCGTTCGCAGGGAGTTACAACGTCTCGTTAACCGTCACCTGCTCAAAGGACAATATCCCCAGTACTCTTATAAAACCGGATTATATCTCAGCAATCGGACCAGATCGTGAGGACATCATTGTATCAGGCAAACGTACCGCAGCACTGCAGCCGGGCGGGAAAATATTCTTTACCGTGGCCGGTCCGCATGCAACCATCAAGATAGCAGGCAGGGATTATCAATTTGTACCTGGTGATCTCGTCGAGATGGTTATCGGAAATGACGGAACCGGAACACTGGCTGTTGTTCCCGGTGTCATCACTGACTGCTCATTTGATGATATCACCCTTTATAAAAATGGTGAATTCCTGGTACACGGGGTTCTCAAATCAATCTTTATCGGTACCTATGAGAATCTGGAGACAAGCCGGATAACCGTGGTTGTCCCTGCACAATCGGAACCAATAAAAGGCTTTATCCCGGACAAAGAGGATATCAGTGGTCATTTCTGGGAAGAACTTGTGCTTTCAGATATCGGGATAGACAATACCGGAAACCTCCAGCTCATCACGAACTATCCGCAATGGTTCAGTTTACGGGGAGCTGTTGTCCAATACCAGTACAACCGGATTCCCCAGTATGCATAAAACCATCCTGGCAGGATCCGGGAGGATCTGCTGATATCATAGAATCAGGACCAGGATACCTATAGGGACAGAAATGAAGACGCCACTCGGACTATCCCAGACCACTACCATATTACTGTTATCAGTGGTCATGGTCGTTCTGTTCATCCTTGGTGTGGCCCTGGTTATCATTGATCCCATTCCGGACCCGGTCCCCCGGGTCACGCTTCATGCAGAGGACAGGGGTGATGAGATCCTGCTTAACCATTTAAGCGGGGATCAACTTGCAAAGCAGACAACCATCATCAGAATCAACGGTCAGCCGGTAAGTGATGGGAACCTGGAACTCATCAACGGAATATGGCCCTTTAATGCCGGAGAAACCCTCAAAATCTTCTCCCCGGCAGGTGATATGGAGCGGGTCATCGAGGTGTACCATACCGGGAGGAAGGGGGATCATTTTCTCATCGATAAAATAGTCATACCTGCCCCCAAAAAAGAACCTGAATTTGTGGATCTGCCGATAGAACCTCTGGTAACCCTTACTCCTACCGAAAAACCAACCATCATTCCTGTCTACGTCAGTGAATTAAACCCGAACCAGCCTCCGGTCGCAGATTTCACCGCAGACAAACGGATCGGAGATCCGCCATTTACCGTTCATTTTAAAGATCTCTCGTGGGGATACATCGATAATTACCAGTGGAATTTCGGAGACGGTACTACCTCGATGCTCCAGAACCCGTCTCATACCTACTTCATCCCCGGCAGTTATACCATCAGCCTGCTCGTTACCAACGGGTATGGATCGAACCGGAAGACACTGGAAAATTTCATCACCATCGGGTCTCCCCCGAATACCGAGTTCCTTGTCGAACCGATGGAGGGAAAAGCACCCCTGCAGATCCAGTGTACCGACCTCTCAACCGGCAATCCCAAGGAATGGGCATGGAGTTTTGGTGATGGCCAGTCTGCAACCTCTCAGAATCCGACCCATATCTATCAGGATCCCGGTACCTATACTATCTCTCTTACCGCAACCAACAGTTACGGCAGCAGTAATCTGATAAAGCAGGATCATATCAATGTCAGTGCCCAGACCCTTCATGATATCTATATTGTGAACAGCAGGGGTGGTTCAATCACAAAGAACGGATATATCAAATTCAGGATAACCGGTAAGGGACCAAACACCATTAAAATCGGAGGTTCAATCCGTACCTTAGAGAGAGGGGATATCATCCAGTTAATCCTTGAGAACAGTTCAGAAGGGAGAATCTCCATGACCTCTTCTGAGATCCTTGCCTTTAACTTCGATGATGTATCTCTCTTTACCAACGACGAACAGGTAACCCGTGGAACCATTAATGATCTGAAAATTTCAGGGTATGATAGTTTCAGTTCAACGCTTGCCCTTGTTATCCCTCAAAATGACAGTATCCAGACTCTTATCATCGATGACGCCAGCAGAACTTTTGTAAAAAATCCGCAGATAACGTTTCAGAACATCGGGCCTGACAGTTGGGGGAGGATGAATTATCAGAAGTCAGCCCTCTCCATGAACTACCAGGGGGGATCAGAAGAGTATATCATAACCTGATTGGATCTAACCTCCTGTTCCTGTTTTGATGATAAAGATTCTGGAAAACAGGGGTATGAACAGGAGCAATAACACAGGAATCCTGCCCTGAGCAAAGATATATTGTATTGGCCTGATATATATCATATCAGTATTGAAAATAAAAGAACTGCTAAAGATGGATTTAAAAGATCCGTTTTCCATCAAAAAGGCAGTGTTAATCCGGTAATGATCCGGTAAAAAAAATTAACTGATCCCCATGAAAAGTTTCGTATTCGTAATGGTATGTCTCCTTGCAATCGTTGTCTTACCGGTATTTGCTTCTGCCGCAGGATACCCTGAAAGGATATCTCTCTATGAAGAGGATTTCAGAATAGAACCAACAGACTGGCTGACCAAAATTCCGGCACGATACTACTGGGATAACGAGAGTGAAGTGTACCGGTATATTCAGCGGGGAGGAACAAGTGGCTATGCGGTGGCCGGGATTCCGACCATTGAGACCGGTTTTGTTCTCGAGTTCGATGTCACCCCGACACGTACCTCAGAAGGTGGTGCATTCAGGCTTGGTCTCGGGTCAGCTGATGCAAATACCGGGACCGGCCCCCTTTTCCTTGTCAGCCTTGAGAATAATAAGTATGGCAATATCTTTTATCTCACAACGATATCTGATGAGAATGTCCGGTCATTTACCAGTAGTTCACCGCAGGACGGTTCTTACGGCGGTTCGGCGGTAAAATTTGTCGATAATCAGTCCTATCATATCTATGTACGGTTCGATCCAACTCTTTCCCGGGCAACCATCCGGGTTACCGATCCCAAATCCGATGCACTGGTCTGGGGTTTTTATACCGATCTCAACGGGAAGATGAAGAAGGGTTTATCACACCTCTTTATCACCTCGGTAGGTGACGGGATCGCAGATGCACATGCCGAGGGATATATCGATAATATCGAGATATACATCCTTGATGATACCGGGGAACTCGCATCGGTCTATGCAAAACCAGAAACGACTCCCGTTTCACCGGTTCCGGAAACTATTAAATCTCCTGAGACTACCCCGACCCTGGCGGTAAAGATAACACCACCCCCCCTGCAGGTACAGACAGAGGAACCGGTCAGGGAAACTCCGACAGAACCGGTTCCAGAGGAGAAAGAACCGGTACAGACCCGGGCAACTCCTGTCTCATCGATTCTATTCATTCCTGCACTGGTTGCCGGTGCAGCCTGCCTGTTCTATAAAAGGTGATAGAATTTCACAACCGGATGAGCATATTATCGAAGCAATCGGGAAGTCAAGAATCATTGTCAGCAACGGGAGGGTACAGCAGGTAACGCTTCCCATCCTGACAGACTGCCCCCTTGCACGGCGGTTTGCATGCCCGGTTGCAGAGATGAGTGAGGATGCGGTCCGAAAGAACATAAAAAACCGGATCACTGCCTTTGGCATGTGTACTCCTTCCCGCAGTCTTTATGATGATGAGGCGTTTGTCGGGTTCGGGGCAAGTGAACTGATAAGCAGCGGTATCAGGTCAGGAATGCTTGACTGTGCCGTTATCGCGTGTGACGGGGCAGGAACGGTGATAGTGACTGATCCAGGAATGGTCCAGGGAATTGGTGGCAGAATGTCAGGTCTGATTAAAACCACCCCGTATCCTCGAGTGGTTACACAGATCGTCTCTTCGGGCGGCAGGGTTCTTGATGAAAAGACCGGACTCCTTGATCCTGCTGCCGGGGTCAGTCTTGCAATAGACCGGGGATATAAAAGGCCGGCAGTAACGGTGGTATATGCTTCTGACGCAGAAAAAGTGAGGAATGCTGCAGAGAACGCGATCATCATCGCGGTTCACACAACCGGGATATCAGAAGAGGATCTGAATCGGTTCAATGAGGTCTGTGATATCATAACCGGTTGTGCATCACAGGCAGTCAGGGATATTTCAGCACCTAAATCCTGCCTGCAGGCAGGCACTACCGTTCCCGTGTTTGCGATGACGAGTCGGGGTAAAAACCTGATTCTTGGGCGTATGAAAGAGATAGGCTATCCGCTTCTCGTTACCCATGCAACCCTGCCGGTCGGGGGACCAAATCAGCCAACGCCTTTTGTATAGGGGTAACGGCTTTTTAACTCTGGTTTTTTATTCTTTAATCTCATTCCAGAGAGATCATTTGTTCATACGTTCTTTTATGGACGGAATTTCAAAATCTTTTCTTACATGACCATTATCTATATCTTGTAGCACATACATCATATGGCGCTCTGGTATTTACTCGATAATAAGAGTGACTCAATGGATGAATATTATGAGAAAAGATAACTTTTTAGAGATAATTCATGGTGCGTATGAGTTAAACAGTCAGATCATATCACTCATCCGGATCATGATCCTCTGGGCATTATATGATGTCGCCCCCGATGGTGTAACAGCCCGCCAGTTAAAAGGTGCCTTGCAAGCTCACGAAGGAAGTTTATATTCTAATCTTGATGCCTTGGAAGAAATGGGATATATCCATTCACAGATGACCCGGTTTGAATCAAAAGAGATCAAAATGTATACTATCACAAAATCCGGCCTTGACGAGTGGAAAAAAATGAGTAAATGGTTCCAGTTGATAACTCAATGCAATGAGGAAGAGCAATGAAGAAATCAGATAAGGTAATTGCAGCATTGAAAGCATTAGGGATTTCAGCTGATATTGATGAGTTTGATAAGAGGTTGATCATTCAAAAAACGGTCTGCCTCCTTCAGCTCAGAGGATTAAAGATGTATTATCCGTTTTTTATCTATATTCATGGTCCATACTCCCCGGAATTAACCAATGATTATTATCAGGAGAAGGAAAAATTCATCAATGAAGAAACAGATGTTGAATTAACGGGATCAGAACTTGAGAAGATAAAAGAATTTTCTGCACTATTCAACCTCGAAAAACCGTCTCAATTAGAGATCGCCTCGACATATGGTCACTATAAATACTCTAAAAATTACTCTTCCATAGATGCAACAAAGGCGACGCGTGAGTTAAAATCCCAATATTCCCCTGGTCAGATTGCAGTGGCAATCTCTAAGGTAAATCAGTTTCTCTATTCACCAACACCTGAAGATCTGCAAATATTACAAGATGAAACTGCACCATGGCAGCGTATCGGGTTTGATTCTTTGGAGTCTGCTGAATGAACTGGTTTCCCAAAGAAATATGGGAGATAGAACGGCCTGACCCCCAGGGCCATGAGCAGGCAGGAAAAAGACCTGGGATCATAGTGGCAATCTCATATGGGATGACTATTGTTATCCCTTTCACTACCAAAACACAATTAGCTTCACTTCCTCATGCTCACCTTGTTTTTCCAGACACAAAAAAATTGTCTCCCAAAAGAGAGCGTAGCAATGTGCTTTCAGATTGT
>JAFGOM010000020.1 GCA_016926505.1 Methanospirillaceae archaeon | reverse complement strand
GGGAACTCAACTCATTAAAATAACGCACCCATTCTATATTTTATTATTTTTATAAATGTTTCAAGGATACAAATTCGCAAATTCAGGAATAGAGAGAAGGAGTATGAATTTGGGATGAGAGGGCAGTAGGAACGATTTATATTTTCAATAATATTCCAATACACCTCGAAAAGGGTGTTCGGTTATAAGGGACATAACTTTTAGGATAAATGGAAAACTTTTCAATTAAAGCGTAATATTCAATTATTATAGAAATAGATTACAGTATAAAGAAATTGTTTATAATTTGCAGTACTATAGCTACAAAAAAATTAAGACCGGGATCATGAATATTAGATACCATCTTTATTCAGTCTAACCAATTCTCGGCAGTAACTATATTGAAGAATACATCTGAATAGGATCTACTATGAACCCAATAAAAATAATTGTAGAACATCATTCAGATGGATATATCGCGTATCCGGTTGGGGTAAAGGGAGTAGTAATCGGTGAGGGCGATACGTATCAGGAAGCTCTCGATGATGTAACTTCAGCAATAAAATTCCATCTTGAAACGTTTGGAAATTCTGTTTTCCAGGATTATGATATCATCAGTGCTGATATCGCTGAGGTTGTCATCTGAATGAAATTTCCTCATGATGCCCCACTAACCAAAGTGACTAAATCTCTCGAATTATTAGGATTTCATGTAATTAGGTCAGGTAACCACATCTCCATGGAACGGTTGAACATAGATGGAACAAAAACACCGTTAACCATGCCCAACCATCTAACTATAAAGGGATCGACACTCCGAATGATCTGCACTCAAGCAGGAATTGCTCGTGAAGATTTCATTGAAGCCTATGAAAAAACACGGTGAAGGTTTCATATGGTATTTCCTCTGAAAAACTTTTTAAATTTTAGATCTAAAGGGTTTTTCATAGGAAATGCCTTCGAGCAATTGGGATTCTATGTTTCCAATCCTGTGAATTGGCTCATGGAGGTAAATCATGAAGACGATAAGTGAAATCCGACGAGAAGGGATAGAAGCATTATCGAAGGCTCTTGGCCCTATTGATATGGCCAGGTTTATTTCAAGTTTTGATCACGGATCTGGCGATTACACAAAAGAACGACACCAATGGTTGCCGACCGATCGCGAAATGGTTCGAAAATCTCTCCTTGAACGCCAAAAAAAGAGAGATGAAGATGATTCATCCTCTTCTCACAATATATAAAAGGGGTATCTTTCCTGGAAAAAATACCTTTTGTCAATTCTACTCATCTTTTCCGAAAGACTGAAAGTAGAATATTTTGAGATGGATGCGAAAAAATCACATTTTCATTTTCACGCCCCGGCTCGAATACCCATCTCTTTCATCACCTTCCCCTATTTTACATATACCGTGCAGCGGTCTGCCTTGTAATCCCAAAGCTGCGGGCTATCTCAGCTGCCGTTACATCCGGGTGCAGCTCAATGTAACTCCTGATCATATCTGCCCGGTTCTCCTTGTCAACGAGCTGCGTGGGAGCTGACACATCAGCTGTCAGGTCTGACCGGATGATGCTCATCAGGAGTTCAACAGAGATACAGAGCGAAATCGGAGGGATTGCATGGGAAGCCTGTTCAAGCAGACCTCCCGGGGCATGGGCGATATTTAACCCGGTACTGATTGCGGTGTAGGAGACCAGGACTCCCCACCCAAGGAGGGTGGATGATCCCTGGACACTTCCCCGGAGGACCATGAGCGATCCCGAGATAAGGAGGGCATCGATACATATCGGCCAGCTACCCGAGCGAGGAGAGGATCGAATCCGGCCTGGACTGCTGATGAGCGGAGGTTGGAGAAGGAGAGCATGAACGAACAAAGGGCGACGATGAGTGTAAGGAGTCCGGTGGCAGCCGGGACGATTGATTGAGTTATATCGAGAGAGAACAGGGTGTTGATTACGCTTCGATTTGAGTTACTTGTATTCTACCGATAATGAGATCATTTTCAATGGGAACTGGTTCGTGTTCTTCCATGAGACCCTTGATATGTGACTCGATTGCCTCCTTGATATTTCTCATCGCTTCATCAATTGATTCCCCTTGTGAGAAACATCCAGGTAATGTTGGAACTTCAACCCAATACCCTCCTTCTTCAGCAGGATGTATAATAATGGTATATTCGGTCATTTCAATCCTCAAGATAACGTTTTAATTCTTCTTCAGTGAGTCCGGCTTTGCGTATCGATGCTATCTGTCTTGTCACCCCAAAGTTGCGGGTTGTGTCAGCTGCCGTTACATCGGGATGCAACTCAATGTAACTCCTAATTTTTTCGGCTCTTCGCTGATCCGTGTAGGTAGATAACCAATAATCACATGATTGAATATGGCCCTTTTTATTTGACAGCCTCTATGATATAGTGGATTTCATCACCAACTATGGTCACTGGGTTATTGATGGGGGTCGAGGAGGACTTACAATAGAAACGATCTATAGTTGCGCTCACCAATAAAAAATTAATAATTTACTGATAATTTGTAGTTGAATACGAAGAGCCCACCTAAATCTCTCCAGCGTTTTACACTCATTTTATCCTTTATTTTAATATTGAAATGTTTTTTTCATTATTTTGCAATACAAATTATGAGATTATCTTATATAGTTTCTGGCATTTGCTGAGCGAATTTTTTTTATACGATTAGGAGGTTTATATAGAATCCCTGACCTGATCCATAACCTCGAAAATTCATTAAAGTATATCTGACAGCAATTAGGCCACCCTTATCCTCTTGGTTTGGAAGAAAAATAGAAACTCGTTAGAAATCTTCAGGCATCTTTTTGAGAACAGAAAAACAATCAATAGATTATGTTACGGAGTTAAAATCAGGGATAGATTACGAGGAGATTGGAGACCGATGGATTAAACAGGCAGTCCATGATCTCCAGATCGCTGAAAAAAATCTAACAATCGGAGGTTTTGATTCAGCAGCATTTTATTCTCACCAGTCTGTAGAAAAACTGCCTAAAGGGTTGATTTCAATGTCCGGACATTCCATACCAAGAATTCATGATCTTAAACGCCCGGGAGATCTTCTTGAGTGTCCTGATGATATCATGATTGATCTCATCGATCTGATGGGAGATTACCTGTCATCGCGGTATCCGGATATGAGCGAGGTGATTCCCTGTGAATATTATACTAAAACTATCGCAAAAGACAGTGTCAGAAAAGCACAGAAGGTGTTTACTGCGTATACCCAGAGGGGAATTATATATAAGAAGGATCCGGTCATTGACGTATTCCGATCAGAGATATTACCAAAACTCATTACATTTTTTCATCCTGAAGAAGTTATCCTGTTTGGTTCACGGATTGTAGGAACTGCCCACGATGAATCAGATCTTGATGTGATCCTGGTTTCAGCATCTTTTAGAGATGTTCCCCAGCATGAGAGGTTTCCCGTTGTTAGAAAAAGAATCAGAACACCTTATTCAATAGATTACCTGTGTTATACTCCTGAAGAGTTTGAGCGGATGAAGACCAGATCAAGTGTTCTGGAAAGTGCATTAACAGGGCTTCATCAGACAGTCCTTGGAACTGTTTGAAGAGTTATTTTCATCCTCACAGATAACGCAATATTTTACCTGGCGAATTCATTTGGGATTTATATGACCACGTAATTAAAGTGTCGTGAATTGTTGCCTGATGCTACCGGTAATACTCATCTACACATACATCGTTACCCGAGAGAATAGGATGGAAAGGAATGAGGTAATGACCAATCAGAAGAAAAACGAGGTATATGTTGGTAACCAGGTGTCTTCAAGGCCGGTTACTAAAGAATATTGGTAAAACAGTAAATAATGATTATTTTTCTGTTTAATTCAGTCGGAATCTAAAATAACTGCACGGTTGGAAAGCGGGTCTAAACATGATCCGTTAAACCTGCTATCATTGTTTCATCCAGGAGGGGCCCTAGTTCTGATGACAGATAACCAGGTGTATGCGTCAAAGGACCTCTTCACGGAGGAGGAAAGGTTTGAGCCTCATGTCCTTAAGGCCCTTATGGCCTGGAACCTATCAGCCCCCACCGGGAGATATCCGGAATTTTCATCATAATAACTATACATCGCAATGTGAGAAAACTTGATATTCTCCTTAACCGCCGTTGACAAGTATATCTATTCATACACCAATTCGGTTATGTTTTACTTGAAAAACTCATTTACATCTCTCTTACCGGTGGCGGGAGCAGGGCACAGACGGGGTTTTACCAAAGTCTTCTTGTTTTAGAATATCCTATTTATTATATTATGAAGACATTTCACGTTCCAATCCTCATTGAAACTGATGAGGACGGTAGCTTTATTGTCTCCTGTCCTCAATTCAAAGGTTGCCACACATATGGTAAAACAATTGATGAAGCCTTATCCAGGATTAAAGAGGTTATTGAGCTTTGTTCAGAAGATGAGTCACTAGAAACTCTGAACACTTTTGTGGGTTTTCGGGAAATTGAGATCGTCCAGGGCGTATAATGCTTCCAATAATAAAAGGGAAGACACTTATTTCATTTCTTGAAACTCTTGGGTTTGTCATTATCAGACAAAAAGGCTCTCATGTCAGGATGAGATCTGAAGATGGAAGATGCACAACTGTCCCCATTCATAGTGGGGAAGATATTCCAAAAGGACTGTTAAGGAAGATTATCCGTGAAGACCTAGAAATGAGTCTTGAGGAATTTTCTAACGCATACCAAAAATACATCGGAATGAAGCGATAATTAAAATTCATTCTCTTTTTGTGTTTCTATGCTTTACACATAACCTTCACTTATCGTTACATTCTTCGAAGAGATCTGCAAGTCAAAGCTGCGGGCAATGTCAGCTGCCGTTACATCCGGGTGCAGCTCATAGGTAACTCCTGATCTTATCCGCCCGGTTCTCCTTATCAGCAAGCTGCTGGAAAGCGGTCAGCTCAGCTGATACACCATTTGTCAGGTCTGACCGTACGATGCTCATTAGGAATTCAACTGAAATACAGAGCAAAAAATAGGAGGAATTGCATGAGAAGCCTGTTTGAGCAGACCTTCCGGAGCATGGCCGATGGTAAACCCTGTACTGATTGCAGTGTAGGAGGCCAGGACTCCCCAACCGAGGAGAGTAGATGATCCCTGCACACTACTCCTAAGGACCATGTGTGATCCGGAGATGAGGAGGGCATCGATACATATCGGCCAACTACCCGAGCGAGGAGGGGAATAAAACCCGGTCTGGACTGCTGATGAGCGGAGGCTCTTAAGGAGAGGATTAAGGAGCAGAGGGAGACCACGAGAGTAAGGTGTCCAATGGCAGCCGGGTTTAATAGACACAATTCACACAGTTCGTGAATTGCCTTATTGTATCACTAAAATGGTTCGTACACCAAACCTCAACAGATAGATTCTTTGCCTTTAGCATTTGATTACCTTTATCGGATTCTCCACTGAATTCGGGATACATAATCTAAAAGAACGAGGAAATCATGTCATTTTTACCCAATTTACGCCGAATGACAGTCATATATCGTGGTTACTGGGGAAAGATCGCAATATCTCAAATTTTTGCCCTTCTCATGGCCGCATGTATGATCTTCATACCTATGCAGGTATCGTCAATAATAAACGACGCCAGTAATATTCATGCTGCAGTTGAGAACGCAGTGCTGATTGCACTATTTGCAGTGCTCTGCGGAGTCTTCTGCATGGCTAATGTCGTATATTCTGTTCGGATTGCAGAAGCAACAGGAAACTACGTGAGAAATGGAATATACAAAAAGATACAAAGTTATTCATTTGGTAACCTTGACCGGTTCTCAACCGGTGAGTTGCTTACCCGCCTGACGAGTGATATATACCAGATAAATATCGGGGTTCAACTGATGCTTCGTGCCATCCTGATGGCACCCTTTGCAATTCTTGTATCAGTCATCCTGGTGGGACTCTTTAGTCCGGAGCTCCTCTGGATAATGGCTATCGTTATCATCCTGTCTTTTGTTGTATTTGGGTATGCCATGATGAAGATGCAGAAACAGTTCAAGGCACGCCAGGAGAATTATGATATCGTAAATACCACTCTGCAGGAGAATATGGCAGGGATAAGGGTGGTTAAGGCTTTTGTACGACAGAAGTTTGAGAATGACAAATTTTTCCAGGTTAATGAGAAGTTTAAAGAGGCAAACATCGCACCGTTACATACCAATTCATTCACCCTGCCATCGGCTCTTTTCATCATGGGAATAGCCACATTTCTTCTGATTCTCGCAGGAGGCCCTGCAGTAATCGCCGGAACGATGAAAGTCGGGGCTATCCTTGCATTTTTCCAGTATGTATTCATCATTGTTGCACAGATGTGGCAACTATCACTTCTCATTCCGCAGATAGTTTCTGCCGAAGCGTCTGCAGGAAGACTCAAAGAGATCTGGGATACGGTGCCTGAAATTGTAGACACAGAACAGAAGAGGGGTGTGGATTTGACCACGGTAAAAGGAGGAGTGATATTTGAGAATGTCTCCTTTGCCTATGACAAATCCGGAGATACCGATACGCTAAAAGGAATTAACCTCGAAGTTGCCCCTGGCGAGACAGTAGCTTTTCTTGGGGCTAACGGATCCGGAAAATCAACCCTGGTAAGCCTGATCCCCCGGTTTTATGATCCAACAAGCGGGAGGATCCTCATTGACGGAATTGATGTAAAAGAGATCCCCCAGGATAATCTCAGGCAGATAGTAGGTATTGCCTTGCAGAAGGCATTCCTCTTTTCAGGAAATATTATTGATAATATCTCCTTTGGAAACCCTGATATTCCCTATGAAGGTGCGGTAGCAGCAGCAAAAGTTGCTGATGCAGACGGATTTGTATCAAACCTGCCTGAGAAATATGACGCACCGGTCTCACGGAAGGGTCAGAACTTTTCCGGCGGGCAACAACAGAGACTCTCGATGGCCCGTGCGTTTACCGTTAAACCACACATCTTAATCCTTGATGACTCAACCAGTGCAGTAGATGTGGAAACAGAAGGAAAGATTCTCGGAGCCCTGCCACAGTTCCTCTCAGGAGTTACACGACTCATCATCTCTTCGCGGGTAAGTACTGCCCTTGCAGCAGACAAGATCGTAGTCCTTGATAAAGGAGAGATCACCGCAGTGGGAACACATAAAGAACTGATATCCTCAAGTCCTCTCTATAAAGAAATATTTGCTTCACAACTCGGGGGACTGCGTAAGGAGGATGTATCATGAGCAATGCTGCAACAGAACCAGTACAAAAGAAGAAAGCGAGAAAGGGAACTCTCGGAAGACTGATGAAATACCTCATGCTTCAGAAAGGGAAACTTTTACTCTCCTTTATCCTTCTGATAATCGGGACGATATCATTCCTCTATATCAATTATCTGCTTGGAGATGTCATCAATATCCTTTCAACGACAAAGGATATCAGATCGATAGATTCGATTGCCATCATCATGGCAGGATTAAGTATCACAACCCTTATCTGCCTGTATCTGGGATTTCGGTTCATCACAGATGTCACCCAGAACGCACTCTTCCGGCTTCGGCAGGAGATATTTGAGCATATGCAAAAACTCTCCCTCCGGTTTTTTGATAAGCAGCCGATCGGGGAGTTGATGAGCAGGGTTACCAATGACATGGACACCATTAACAACCTCTTCCAGGCCCCCTTTGGTCTGACCCTCCAGTCTGCAATCATGCTGGTGCTGACGATTATCGCTCTTTTTACCTTAAGTCCGCTTCTTGCCGGGGTTGCTGTTGTCGTTATTCCGATACTCGCAGTATTTGTTGCGGTTCTCGCCCATGTTTCCAGCCCGTCATTTACCATGCTCCAGATTCGTCTTGGTGATCTCAATGGTGTCATGGAAGAGACACTGGAAGGGCAGCGAACTGTCATATCAAACCGTCACCAGACAGCATCATCAGAAAAAGAGGCCAAAATCTCAACCGATGTATCAAAATCAGGTGAGAAAGCACATATTCTGTCACTCTTTATTACTCCGCTTTGCCTGATGGCCTCATTCATCTCTATCGCCATTGTAGCAGTATTTGGCGTGAAGATGCTCAATGAGGGGGTATTAACAATCGGTGCACTCTCAAGTGCTATCTCGTACTGTCTCCTCTTCATTCTTCCCCTGTTCTTTATCTTTTTCAACTACAACTTCTGGCTTTCGGCTCTTGTTGGAGCAGGGAGGATATTTGATATCCTTGATGCAGAACCTGATGTAAAAGACAAACCGGGAGCAGCAGATCTCCCTCCCGTTGCGGGACATATTCTCTTTAAGGGAGTTAATTTCAGTTACATTCCTGGCAGGCGTGTGATGAAGGATGCAAACTTTGAAGCAACCCCCGGAATGAAGATCGGTTTATGCGGACCTACCGGGGCAGGAAAGTCTACCATCATCAACATCCTCACACGATACTATGACATTGACAGCGGTGAGATCCTCGTAGACGGGGTAAATATCGCAGATATAAAACAGGACAGCCTGAGAAAGCAGATAGGTGTCGTACTTCAGGAACCGATCCTCTTTACCGACACTGTCATGAACAACCTCAAATATGCCCGTGATGGGGCGACTGATGACGAATGTCTCGCAGCTGCAAAAGCTGCCGACTGTGATGCATTTATCATGCGACTTCCTCACGGATATGATACCGTGCTTATTGATGGTGGTGCCAACCTCTCACAGGGACAACGCCAGCTTCTCACCATTGCCCGGGCAATGATTGCACAACCAAAGATGCTCATTCTTGATGAAGCAACAAGCAATGTGGATACCAGGACTGAAAAGGTGATTCAGGGAGCGATTCGGAAACTACAGGAGGGTGTAACCTCTTTCTCAATCGCACACCGACTCTCAACAATTAAAGACAGTGACAAGATCCTGGTTGTCGATGACGGTGCCATTGTAGAACAGGGGAACCATAATCAACTGATGGCGATGCGGGGACTGTATTACAATCTCTATATGTCCCAGTATAAAGGAAAGATTGGAGAGGTGCTGGATGATATCATTGCCATTAACAAGGAATCGGCAGGGATGACATAACACTGCTGTGTGATTTGTGGATAAAGAAATGAACAGATGCAAAATTCGATAGGGGAGAGTGAAAACATGGAATTAAAAGGACCGAAGATCAAGGATTACATTGAAAAATTCACGGTAAAACCCGGGAAGAAGGTTAATCTTTCCGATTATGAGACAGGCTGGGTTCAGAATGAAAAGATGAAGGAGCTCGGTGAGGAGAGATCAAAGGATCTCCTTGTTGAGATGCTTGAGAGAGATAGAACCGCTCTTGCCGCAGTACAGGATGTGCTCTGGTCGTCCCGTGAATATGCGGTTCTCATTGTTCTGCAGGGGATGGATACTGCCGGTAAAGATGGAACAATCCGTCATGTTATGTCCGGGGTCAATCCTCAGGGATGTTCGGTCCATGGATTTAAAGTTCCCAGTGCAGAGGAGCACAATCATGATTTTCTCTGGCGTTACTCAAAAGTCCTGCCCCAGCGGGGAGAGATTGGGATCTTTAACAGGTCATACTATGAGGATGTTCTGGTTACAAAGGTCCATCCGAATATCCTGTCAGATCTCCCAAAAAAAATTGGAACAGAGAATGATGGGTTCTGGGAAGGCCGATATAAAGATATCAATGCGTTTGAAAAACATCTGGTTAGAAACGGCACACTCATCCTGAAGTTTTTCCTGCATATCTCTAAAGAAGAACAAAAAAGGCGTCTGCTTGACCGCCTGGAGAATAAAGATAAGTATTGGAAGTTCTCGGTTGCAGACCTTGCAGAACGGGAGTTCTGGAATGATTATACCCGGGCATACGAAGATATGCTTGAGGCTACCTCCACAGACATAGCCCCCTGGTTCGTAATTCCAGGTGATTTTAAATGGGTTGCAAGGACTGCTGTTGCAGAAGCTATTGTTACCGCAATCAAAGGATTAAAGCTCTCGTATCCGACAGTTTCTGATGAAGAGGTCAAACGTCTGATGGCTGCTAAGAAAAAACTAGAGAATGAATAAGGCCGATTGAACGAATTGGTGTAACAACCACCCGAATCTCTATTTCCGGTAATAAACCCCAATCCTGAAGAATCCCCTTTCTCATTGGGAATACGGAAAGGTTGCGGTAATTAGGGACTGATGATCGCAGGGGAGTGAATTTATAACTCTATCTTTTTCAGTCCGTAACCCTTTATCTTCTCTTTTCTAATAGGTACGTATGCAGTCAATAGAAGGTTATACCGATTACAAAAGAAGGGAATACTGCAATGACATCAACTGCCCGATACAACTGCTTCTGAATAAGGAGGAGGAAAAATCTCAAAAATACGAAGAGATACGGGCAATATGTGCATCCAATTGTCTGCATACCACCCATGAATTTCATTACTGGTTAATCGGGAAAGGATATCTCATCATCAGACCAGAGTAAACGATAATCTTACCTTTTTATATGATTGTGTATCATTCATTCTCGGGAAGTGTCTCATGGTACATACACATCTTGATATCGGAATCCAAAGCCGGATGAACCGGATTATCAATCCGAAAGATAACCGCGTCGTGATGCTTGCAGTAGACCACCCCTACTTTCAGGGACCGACAACCGGCCTGCGCAACATGAGTAAAACAATTTCAACACTCCTCCCCTTCTGTGACTGCCTGATGACGACACGCGGGGCGGTACGGAACAATATTGCAGCTGAGGATATCGGATCAAAACCGATAATGCTGCGTGTATCCGGAGGAAACAGCGTTTTATTCGACGAACTGAGTGATGAAAAGATAACCGTAACCATGAAGGAAGCCATCAGGATGGATGCGTCCGGTGTCGCCGTCAGCGTGTATATCGGCTCTGTGAATCAGCAGCAGACGATACTCAACCTCACCGGGATGATAAACGAGGCAGAAAGTTACGGAATCCCTGTTCTTGCAGTAACCGCTGTGGGTAAGAACATGGCCAGGGATCTGCGCTACCTGGGTCTGGCATCCCGTATCTGCCAGGATGCCGGTGCCAGGATAATCAAGACCTATTATTGTGAAGAATTCTCCCGGTTGGTCGACGCTGTCTCTCCAACACCGGTCGTTGTTGCCGGAGGGAAGTACTCAAGTCCGCCTGACGCTCTCAGAATGGCATATGACTCGGTAGAGGCTGGTGCAGTGGGTGTTGATTTCGGTCGGAATATTTTCCAGGATGCTAATCCTGTCGGGATGATAAAAGCAATTAATGCAATAGTGCATGAAAACCATACCACAACTGAAGCCATGGATATCTACAATGAATATCTCCCTGGTGCAGTAAAGCTTGATTAATACCCTTTTTTTCTTCGTGGTTAAAAATGAAAGCTGCAGTCTATTATTCGAACAGTGACATCCGCATCGAAGATGTTGAAGAGGTACCAGTTGGATCGGGAGAGATCAAGGTCAGGATCATGGCGTGCGGAGTATGCGGGTCAGATGTCATGGAATGGTACCGAATCAGACGTGCGGGAAGACCCGGGGGTATCGGGGCGTTCGGACATGAATGCACAGGGATTATCACAGAACTCGGTTCTGCTGTGGATCCGAAATGGAACGTAGGTGATAGGGTCGTGGTTACCCATCATGTACCCTGTAACACGTGCAATGCATGTATACGCGGGCATACGACCGCATGTGAAACCCTGCAGAAAACGAAATTTAAACACGCATTCGGGGCGTTTGCAGAGTATGTGGTCCTGCCTGAGATAAACGTGGACCGGGGTATGCTACGCCTTCCGGAGTCTGTTTCTTTTGATGCGGGAACTTTAGTAGAACCCCTTGGATGCGTGGTACGCGGACAGCAATGCGCTCCGACCTCGGATGGCAGGTCAGTCTTAATCATTGGTGCCGGTATCACCGGATTGTTGCATATTCAGGTAGCACGGCACAATGGTGCGGGATTTATCGCGGTCTCCAATCCGAGTCCTGAACGGCTGGAGGCTGCCCGGAAATGTGGTGCCGATGCAACCATATCCGCAAAAGAAGATGTTGCAGCAAAATTTAAGGAATTAAATGGGGGCTTGGGCGCAGACACCGTCATTATGACCGCACCGGTCCCCGTCTGTGTGAAACAGTCACTTGAAGCCGTCGGACCGGGGGGTACGATCCTGTTTTTTGCCCCCACTAATCCAGAAATCCAGTCAGAGTTAAATCTCTGGAACCTGTGGCAGAAAGAAATCACGATTACTCATTCATATGCTGCCGATTTCCATAATCTGACAACTGCTTTAAAATTGATTGCGTATAAGCGAGTGGATGTGACCGGGATAATAACCCATGTTTTTCCCTTGCAGGAAACGGCACAAGGCTTTCTCCTGACTGCCCGGCACCGGGAGGGAAGTTTAAAAGTTATCATCCATCCACAGGAATAACATTTTTTTTGCTCAATTCTCAATTGTGGCCGAAAGGGTTCTCCCAAAGGTCTTTTTCTCCAATCCTGTTTGCACTTCAAACGAGAATCGCCCGGATGTACGGGATGGGATTTAAACAACAAAAAACCTCCTGAAAAATTTTTAATCTCAGATAAATTTCGATGCCTGGGAATTCAGTGGCAAATTACATGCAGATACGGAAAAATCCGGTGCTTCATGTACATACTTTCCATCGAATTGATTGATTACGAAATTTAAAAGGAGGACCAGTACATGACAGCGATGAATCCGGTAGTGCACTTTTTAATGCCCTATGAAACCGAGGAACGTATCGTGACGTTTTATTACCAGGTATTTGACTGGCAGATACAGCATCCTGGAAGGAAATGGCTGATTATGTGGTAGCAACCACAACAGAGACTGACGAAAACAGGATGCCACATAAGACAGGTGCAATTGGAGGGGTTCTTTCCAAAAAATACGGATATGTCAGAACACCCATCCATTGGTATTGCCGTTTGAGATATCACCCTGGCAATAATATTGGTCACAGATGCAGGCGGAGATATCCAGGGGTATCCTGTGGAGATTCCCGACATCGGGCAATATGTTGCAATCACCGACTCAGAGGGGGACCGGGCAGATGTGCCGAAGCCGATAACCCGGAAAATGTTTGTCTGCCTGTTTCTCTGGATTTGTAACCATACCCTCCAGAAGATATGGTTACCTTACCTGACAATTGACAATTCTGTAGGGAAAGGGAGGTTTAATCCTTAACAAAAGATTCACCAGTCACTGACAGGTAAAAAAACTGATAGTGCATTAACATAATATGGTACTTAAAAATTATCAGGAGGATACTGAAATGAGATATGAAAATCCAATCGAATTAACAAAAGAGAGAAGGAACTACATGATCTCTGAGATACAGAATTATTATTCAAAAGAGAGAGATGAAATTATCGGGGAACTGGCTGCAGGATTGATCCTGGATTTTGTGATGGAAAAAATCGCTCCTGAATTCTACAACCAGGGAGTTTATGATTCTCACAGATACATGGTCGAAGCTGCTGAAGATCTTTTGGCAATTATCAAATAATACCCTTGAAGAAACGGTAAATCATAGACCCTGGTTGTTCGTCGGACAGATAGAAAGAATTAATTCCCCCTTTCTAAGAACCGACGTCAATTTTTCGATTCTTTGGGTTCATACTCCTAACCACCCGAATTTCGGGTGGCGGGTTGGAAAAAAGGGTAACCCCTCATTATCTTCCTATGCGTACCGCTCCTCTGATAACCGATCAATGAAATTGTTTAAGTCATTTTCGGAATTATCTCACGATCTTTGTGATAGGGATCTCAAGAATATCCTCTGCACCGGATGCTTTGAGTTTTGGTATCAGGGTATTAACGAGGTTTTTTAATACGACTGTCTCCAGGCTGAAGTAATCGATCCCATGAAGCTTGGAGACGGTCGGTTTTTTGAGTGCCGGCAGGGTCGCGACGATCGATTCAAGAACATCGGCAGGCACATTCATCGTGAGGAGGACCTTGTTCCGGGCATCGATTACACCCATTAAGAGTGTCACGATCTCTTCGATCTCCTTTCGTTTGACCGGGTCCTCAAAACTTTTTATGTTGGCAATGATTACCGTATACGATTCAAGAATCTGCCCGATGATCTTCAGTCCGTTCTTCCGGAGTGTTGTTCCCGTCTCGGTCAGATCAACGACAACGTCCATGAGATCAGGGACCTTGGCCTCACTGGCACCATAGGAAGGAAAGAGACGTACGGGGATGCCAAGATTCTCAAAAAAATCTTTCGTTATCTGTGGATACTCGGTAGTAACCCTGCTATCAGGGCGGATCTCAGTAACCGTGGAGACAGGCTCATCCTGGTGGACCGCAATTACAATCCTGACATTTCCCTTGCCCGTCTTACTATAATTCAGTTGAGCTATCTCTTTTACTAAAGCCCCTGACTCGTGGACCCAGTCAAGCCCTGATATCCCCAAATCGAAATACCCCATCTCAATATAGGTCGGTATCTCCTGGGGTCGCAGTATCTTGACCTTCCCAATCCGTTCATCAAAAATCTGCGGGTTATAATCACGGTCAGTCCTCCTGACCGGAAGATCTGCCTCTTTAAAAAGTTGAAGTGTCTGCTCCTCAAGACTCCCTTTCGGAAGGGCGATGTTAATCATAGACATAATAGTTGTGAAAATGAAAATTAAACCCTGCCTGTCTGCTCATACAGATCATGAGAAGAATTACATCATTATACTGACCGCGATACATTATATCCTTCATTCTTCTCAAATTTTGCCCGTTCCTGATTGAGAAGACAGATGATCCTGCCCATAATCATAACGGACAGGAAAGGATGAGCCAAAAATCAGGACGCAGAAAAACCGTAACATCGGGGGTGTAGGATAGGTTGAGAAGAGAGTTAGGCAACCTCTCCTACGAACCCACATGAAATAAACAAATTTAAAGACGCAACAATCAAAGTATATGAACCAATAGAACGCATGCCATAAGAAAAGGGGAGATGTGTAAGTATCAGACTTGTATTAGTCACGTAGTCAGTTTTACCAAAATACCCGGAAACCGGGATAAACCCGGGCTTAATTACTCTTTTTGGTAGTGACTGCCCAATCAATCTCCCTTGGGAAGGTAATCAGATGAGTAAAGAGATACAAAAAACCATTGATATACGGTTCAATGATCAGGGACTCGTTCCGGTTATTGCACAGGACAAAGAAACGAAGGATGTACTGATGCTTGCATATGCCGATAAACAAGCCGTTGAACTGACTCTGGCATCAGGATATGCCCACTACTATAGCAGAAGCAGGAATAAGATCTGGAAGAAAGGAGAGGAGTCAGGAAATCTCCAGGAAGTTCACAAAATCTTCATAGACTGTGATGAAGACACCCTGATGTATCAGGTTAGCCAGATAGGGGGTGCAGCCTGTCACATCGGGTATCGGTCGTGTTTTTTCCGTACAATTGACGGGATAACAATTGGAGAACGCGTATTTGACCCGGAAAAAGTATATTCACATAGGAAATCATAATTCAATCCTTTCTTTTTTTTGCATGTCATCTGCCTGAAGAACAGATCTCGTAAGGCAATGAGTGAATTCTGAGAATTATTTCCAGGGGTAAAAAACCAGTCATCAATCATTCGAATCATTCCGATGAAGGTATGATGATAAAAAAAGTCACTAAAAGCCAATGATTCGCAGAAGATAATGAAAAATTGTTGACCTTCTCAAGATATAATAGGAGTAAAATCACATATATAATGCCAGATTTACGATCCAAAAAGGAGGAATTTATTCCATGGGCGATGTGACCTGCCCGAAATGCAACTCAAAAGACACGGAATTTGATGATCTTGTTACAACAGAAAGCGGCAGCATGATTGCAAAGTGTAGTTGTAATGCATGTCACCATACATGGGAGATGCCCTTCGGTCTCTGATAAGATACAGATAGTCCAGAAAATGTATTTGAATCCTGTTTCCTGATAAGAATTATCCCGGTTTTAGATCACCTTTCCAATTGATAATTCCGATGAACTAT
>JAFGOM010000119.1 GCA_016926505.1 Methanospirillaceae archaeon | reverse complement strand
GCCTCTAACGAACCATACGTGTCCTTAGCATTATATGCCTCTAACGAGCCATACGTGTCCTTAGCATTATATGCCTCTAACGAACCAAACTCTGGAGTCGTATTTGGAACAAGCTTGGGATACTCAAATTCATTCTCTGCTGCAGATACCGATGGGATTACAACGAGAAGGGCCATCAGTACCATCATAATCGGAATAACGGATAGTAATTTCATAGAACTGCTCCACTTTTTCTTGTAAAAAGAATCCTGTATATGTATCGTTTTCTATTCATTCCTAATAAATCTCTGTAATTCATTCTCATGAGAAGTGAATTTTATATAAAAAGGATCTGATAGAGAGGGTGAATAATGCGAGGGGAGCGATTCGAACGCTCGAACTCCTGCGAGACTGGACCCTAAATCCAGCGCCTTTGACCTGGCTTGGCAACCCTCGCGCTCAAAAATACCGGAAAATATATTCAGGCAGCCTGTGATCCACCTTCCATCGCTGCCTTTACCTGTGCCTGGAGGCTCTCAAACTTCTCCTGTACCAGCTTTTCCTGTTTCTCGATAGATGAGATCCTGATCTCAAAATTTTCTGCCTTTTCAGTCAGGTTTTCAAGTACCACTGACTTTGGTCTCTGCATCATCACGGTCCCGATACTGTGATAAACCTCTGCATCGTCACTGGTCTCGTTTAGTTCCTCAATTGCCCTGCGTGTCTCCTGGGCAGCTATCTCATACTGGTTCTTCTGATTGAGAAGTGTCTGCATCTGCTGTTGCAGTTGTTGCAGCATCGTTATCTGGTTCTGAATCTTTGGTGAGATTACTTCACTCATATTCCTGTCTCCTCATGTATACGTTATAATGTACGTTATCTGGTGATTACGTCATGCATCTCGGTGGCAACCTGGATTAACCGTAACCACATATTCAGGGAGGCGCGCAATGCAGAGATGTCCCCGGCTTTCATACAGATGGAAAGAGCCCCGTTTTCAAGGACAAAACCGGTTATCTCTGATCGTATCCCTGCATCGCTCTTTATCTCGGGACGGAGAGCTTCTGCGATAGAATGAATATTATCAGAGATAAGGATTATCTCTGCCTGATTATTCACCGATGCTCCCCTGTAGATGGTACTGCCTCTTCTGTCTTCCATCAAAGGATATCATGCAGCTGTTCTCCGGGGTATACCGGACAGGCACGAATGTTCCCATGATATCTGCAAGGATCTCGTCTGCAATCTCCAGACCTTTGGAAAAGATACCATCGCGCTCGTTTACCGAGATATCAGTTATTGCGATACTCAGTTTTTCGGTCACTTCTGCAAAGACCTGGATTCTCATCACCGATCCGGTTCGTGAGAAGAGAAAGATTGTTGTATCCATCTCTTCCAGATCCCGAAATCCAGACTTTCCGCGGGGACGATACACACACCCTGCAGCAAATGCAAACTCTTTTGCACATTGTCTGACATCCTGCGGCGCTCTCCGGGATGTCGTGACAAGGGTCATCGGGCCTTTAGGTCTTTAATGGCGGCCCCACGTTCCTTAAAGAGAATGCGGTGACCACAATAGGGACACCGCACATTCATATCAAGCTCCACTTTCTGCTTGCATCTGGCACACTTATAAGAACCTGACATACCTGTGCTTTACACCTCTTTTTGCCAGCGCTCAATGCTGCGGAGTGCAACTTTCAGGTTTGGAGTCTGGGGCATATAGGCACCACCCGCGAACTTGAATCCGCATTTCCGGCATTCCCATATTCCCGTCCCTTTCCTGCTTACCGTAATATTATCACATCTGGGGCAGGTATGTTTCGCCTTTGAGATTATCTCAATTTCTCGGATTCTCTTCCTGATAAATCTCCCGTAACGAGGCCCAAATCTTCCTGCACTGCCGGTAACTTTTCCTTTTGCCCTGTGATGTCTGGATCGTGCCATTCTTATATCCTCAATGAATAGTCCTTTATGATTGGTTGTCGCATCCCTTAATAGTTACTTTAGGATCTTCACTTCTGCGTCGCCTTTACTGACTTTATTTATGAGATCATACATCTCATTCTGAATTCCGGCAGGGATTCGAAGGATGCATATCCATGACCCGTCATTCTGCCATTCTTCTTTCTCGATTATCGCTGCAGATTGAATCTCTCCGTACGCACGGGTAGCATAATCGGCAGGGATCTTAACTGCCAGCCGTAACTCATCAAATCGTATGGGAATTATCGGTCGGAGAGCCTTCATGGCGGTCTTTACCTGTTCTTCTACCCCCTTAAACGGATCAATATTTACCTTCGCCTCTTCCATCGCCATCTCGATTCGCTGCGGGGGATGGGGGAGGCCGGTCTGTGGATTGACTGCATTACGCGCGATAAAGGTGATGACCTGCTTTCTCTTATGAGCAATCATCTCCTTGCGCTGTTCAGCGGTCAGATGAATCTCTCCTTTGAGAATGATCTGCTCTGCAATCTTCTCAAATTCGATGGTTTTAAAAACAACCAGGATTGCTTCCTCCCTGGCGCGTTCGCCCTGGGAAGCGTTCTCAAATACCTCTGTTACCGCTACGCAATCATCGATTGAGACCGGTTCTCCATGACGAAGAGCTGCTGCATGATCCGGATCAACATAGATCTCAAACCGTTCTCCATGACTCTCAAGTCGTGCAATAACTGCTTTATCCAGAGATATCATCTAACTATCACCTGTTTTGTCGGTAATTAACTCTCTTCAGTACTTTTTTCAGAAAATTCAGACGAGAACTGTGCAACATCGTCTCTGCTCATCTTTTTAAATACCATCTCATCAGCCCTGATAATGCCAATCTCTATCGTATTTACATCAAATTTCCCTTCAGTCGCCTCGTGAAGTGCCATGAGACCGAGGCGGATGGCATCGTTAACAGACATGGAGTGGTCATACTTCTCTTCAAAGAGTTTCATCGCTGCAGCCCTGCCGGTCCCTATTCCGGTAGCCTTGTATTCAAGGAGAGTGCCGCTTGGATCGGTCTCAAAGAGCCTGAATACCCCGTCAGAAACACCGGCAATGAGAAGAGCGGTACCATAGGGTCGTGCCCCGCCGAACTGGGTGTACGTCTGCATGTGATCACCGAGTTTCTTTGCCAGCGTCTCAACGTCAATCGGCTCGTCGTATGAAACCCGGTTAATCTGCGCCTCGATACGGGCGCGATCCACCAGTGCCCGGGCATCCCCGACAAGCCCTGATGATGCCACCCCGATATGATTATCGATAACAAAGATCTTCTCGATGGATTGTGCTTCAAGAAGGCGTGAATTAATTCTTTTATCCACAATAAGGACTATTCCTTCTGTAACTTTGATCCCTACCGCTGTTGTCCCGCGCTTCACTGCCTCACGGGCATATTCGACCTGGTACAACCTTCCATCCGGGCTGAATACGGTAATTGCCCGATCATATGCTGCCTGATTATTATTCATCATGATATTCCTCTGTATCGTCTCTTGTCAAAAATGTTGGATACGCACGCTTATAGCTCTTTTCTTCTTCGTTCCCATTCTTACGGTTCCGGGTATCGGAGTACTGCATACCATTTCCATTCCCGGATTGTTCTGTCTCGTTATCGATGACATATGACTTATACCTGTCACTGCATCTCATCCTTCTTTCAACCGTCTCTTTGATGGTCTTTATCGTCCCTGAAACAAGTACTGAATGAAACCCAATCGGTTTGCCGGCATGGTGATGCACTGTTGCAAGACCGGTAATGACCTTATCCTCGCACCCCCGTGTGCACCTGAAACAGACATAGCGCCCGACAGAATAGGGAACAACACATGCGATGGAAGCAGCGCCGGCATCCCCGAACAGGCTGGTTATCGCATCCGAGATGGTAAAATAGACCTCCTTTGGATCCAGTGTAACATTCCATGGGACCGCTTCTGCAAGGATATAACGATAATTATCCCGCATTGTGGGTCTGAACCACCTCATGGTAACTCCATTACCACTGCATCCTGAGAGAGCAGGTCAGGGAAGGATCTCATAATATCGTCAGTTTCCGATTTATCCAGTCCGATAAGATTACACAGACTGATACAGGCCAGTGGAGACCTGATGTCAGGAACAGAACCAGCATGTGTGGAGATAAGAAGAGGAAACCGGTACCGGTGCCAGAGGCGGACAAGTTCCCCGTACCGCCTGATGATTTTTTGTCGTTCCCAGCCTCTCGTCATGATAAGAGGCCGGATGCTGATATCAACTGCAATATTTCGTTCTGCTGCCATTTTCGCACAGACCCGGTCGAATGCATCGCGGGGAGACTGATGATAGTCATGTAGTCCAAAGACTGCAGGTTCTTTGAGCATCGTTCGTACAAATTTGTTCTCGTTAACCGGCACAAGATAAAGTCTGTTTTTTTTCTTTTTCTGGCGAATAATACCTGCGATATCACGGTTTTGTCCTGATAGAAATGACGCAGGCAGAAGTGCGACCGTACATTGTTCTGAAAAAGAGAAGGTTTCCCGGGAGACTATTCCGTCTGCAAGAGCGCTTGTAAATCCCCGTATCCCAAGTTCATAGGCAAAGCGCCTTTTCGTTGTATTACCCCTGGGAAAGGGGATAACACAGGCATCCCCGTATCCCGTTGGGATCCGGATAGTATCTGGATTACTTTCCTCTGTTCCCATGTGAACGGATGCTTGGACGGCATTTCTCCGTTCCTCTTCCGCGCTTGCCCATACCCCTGCCTTTCATTCCGGCACTGGTCTTTCCCCGTTCTGCACGGTTCTTATGACTGCCACCGGCAAGCCAGTTTAAGGATGGATCATGCTGGACTGAGGGGTGATGCGGATCAACCAGGATAACTTCGTACCACTTCTGTTTCCCGTCCTGTCCGACCCAGTACGAGTTGAGAACCTCCATATTCGGGTGTTTCCGCGAGGCACGCTCCTCAGCAATACGCTGAATGCTCTTACCTGCTGTTTTGGTATTGACACCCATACGCGCAGTTCTGCGACCCCTGACATATCGTGAGGCCCGTCTGCCACCACGCCTGACCGAGACCCTGACCACCGTCACACCCTGTTTCGCCTTGTATCCCAGAGATCGCGCACGATCTATCCTGGTCGGACGGTGGAGTTTTACAATACTTCCTTCACGGCGCCATACCTGCATCCGTTCCCATTGCAGTTCTTTTACGCCTGATTTTGCAGGGACTTTCCATGCATCCCTGACATATGCATACATTGATCGTGCCATTAATATCACCGAGGTTCAGTCCCGAAAGACTACATTCCTGATACGGGACGGATCCCGTAATTCCAGTATGGTTTGCTGTTATGGGTATAAATACCTATAGAGGAGAAATCCACCGGTATTCATCGATTCAAAAAGAAGAGGATCTGTCTTATTAGGGGGAAAAAGCAGTTCATTGAATCAGGAAACAGGGAATTATCAATCCCTCAATTATCCCTTCTTTTTTCTGACAACACAGATATTTTCTATCCTGGTTTCGGGATACTGACCTTCATTATCCTTCTCTGCAGATTTTACCATGTCCCAGATCGTCAGAAGGGCAATACTGACCCCGGTGAGTGCTTCCATCTCTACGCCGGTCTTTCCTACTGAACTGACCGTAACCGTTACCTCTATCGAGGTCTCTTCCTGGACAAACGAGACATCAGTTCCGGTGATGCTGATAGCATGACACAAGGGAATCATCCGGGATGTATCCTTTATTGCAAGGATTGCCGCTACCCGTGCTGTAGCAAATACATTACCCTTAAGAACAGTCCCTTCTGCGATTGCGCGCAGTGTTGTATCACGCAGAAAAATTCTGCCTTTGGCAGTTGCGGTCCTTTTTACTTCCGTTTTCGTGGTTATATCCACCATCTTTGCGCGATCATCACTGATATGACTGAACTCTGCTCTCCCATCACTCATCTCTGTCTCCTTTCATCTCTGTCTCTTTTAAACAATACCTCTGCTATCGGTTTGAGAAGATCTGATGCGATCAACCCCTGCCCGTACCTTTCTGCACTGATCTCACCGGCAATTCCGGTAGCATAGGATCCGATGCAGGCAGCCTCAAAGGGGGTACAATGACAGAGAAGAGCGCCACAGACTCCTGCCAGGATATCACCGGTCCCCCCTGTTGTCATCGCCGGAGTACCGGTCCTGTTCCATCTGATCTGCTCTTTACTGGCAATAACATCGATCGGTCCCTTAAGAAGGATGACATCCTCCTCTCGGGAAAACCGGGAAACTGCAGTCTTTACCTCGCGGGCCCGCTGAATCGGATCATCGGGGATGACCGGTGAATCAGGAGACGCAAATGCCCGGGAGAACTCCCCGGCATGGGGGGTGTACAGGGTCATCTCACCGGCAACCGGAACCGGTCTTCTGAGTGCATCTGCATCAAATACTGCCCGCGAACAATACGGCGCGATGGCTGATATCACCTCGTGGCTCCGGGTTCCCAGGCCGTTGCCACAGATGACCACATCGGCTTTTCTGCATAATGATAGAAGGATATCAGTATGTTCATTTGTGATATGCGTGCCCGGCAGGGGAACATGGATCAGATCCGGACATGGCAGTAATGACGGGGAAGCGACCGTTACGAGATCAGCACCGGCCCTCATCGCTGCAAGACCGGTGAGCCATGGTGCTCCCTGGTACGGGCCGCCGCCAATGACAAGAACCTTCCCGCCGGCTCCCTTATGGTCAGAGTTCTTTTTTTTGGGAATCAGCGTCAGCTCACCAGGTCCGGTACAGCACTCGGCCTCGATTGGAATTCCTATGGGAGCCACCGCGGCACCAGCAACCTTGGGGCGGTGAAACGATAGGATCAGGTCAGTTCTCATTCCCGGTGTCGGGATGTCTGCTGATACGATAAAGCCGTGTGATGAATTGGCATATTCCACACAGGTTCGTATCGGTTCGCGTATCTCTCCCCTGCCTCCTGTACCTATCAGGGCATCAATGATACAATCTGCCCTCATTATCTCCTCCTTGAGGGAGAGGAGATCCGACACCGAGGTAAAGGGATGAATGGTAACCGCCGATCCGCTGAGCGCATCGAGATTGTGCCTGCATTCCGGGGAGAGAGACGGATGGTTGTAATACCAGACAGAACAATCACCGTCATGCTCCAGATGGCGGGCAGCAACCAGGCCGTCACCTCCATTGTTTCCCTTTCCTGCAAGGATTACAATCTTATCAGGATTCCGGATACGGACACGAAAAGCAAGAGATATTCCTGCTGCTTCCATCAGTTGCAGGGAGGTAACCCCGAGTGCCATTGCGTTGGCATCGATGACCCGCATCCTTCTGGCATCGATTACCCCATCCTCACGATATACACAGAGATCTTCCAGCCTCATCTTTCACTTCCCAAAGAGCAATCCAGACAATGTTCACCTTGCAGTCTGTAATCGCAATTCTGCAGTCTGTTGTCAGCAATCGTTCTGAATGATTGTTACTTATACCCTCTTAATGCTTCTATTCTTCTGCATACTCTTCATGGATTGTACTCTTTTGGCTAACGGTAATCATGCCATCAATAATAAAGAGACACTCCTGACTCAAAAGATCCATCTTATATCCCTCTTTTTTTATTTTAAACCAAAATTACCGGGACATTATCAGCATCTTCCCTCTATCCTTCTCCTGTCACAACCGGTTTCGGGTTCTCCTCCCGTTTCTCACCCGGCTCAACCCCACATGCTAAAGGGGATAACCATCCATTAGTACCGGTATGAGCCTTGCAGAGGATGTCAGAGAAGCGGTTGCAGTGATCCAGAATCACAATGAGGTGACAATCATCTCGCACATCGATGCAGATGGTATCACGAGTGAGACCATCCTCTCCCTGGCACTCTCCCGTGCCGGAATCAATACGAGATCCATCTTTATCAGGCAGCTCGATCCCCTTACTCTTCATGCAGTCCCTGATGACAGTCAGTTGACGATCTTTTCTGATCTCGGTTCAGGGCAACAGTCCCTGATCATGGAGAAGAATCTTTTCCCTGATGATGTCATAATCGTCGACCATCATGTCAGTCAGCCTGCAGATGCCGGATATCACGAGGTAAATGCCCTTACCCACGGGTATGAGAAACTAAGTGCTGCAGGTGTGGCCTATATGGTCGCAAAGGAACTCGATAATGCAAACATCGATCTTGCGAAACTCGCGATCATTGGTAATGTCGGTGACATGATGGATCGTGAGGATCTCTGCCTTTCTGGACCTGCCCGGGAGATTCTTGCAGATGGAATAGGCTATGGCAACATCGAGTTATGGGAGCGGGATTTAAATATCTACGGCATATCTACACGTCCTCTTCCTCAGGCGCTCGCGTACACCGATGACCTTCTTATTCCCGGGATATCACAGGATCTCCCGGGAACAAAACGGTTCTTACAGCGACTGGGAATCGTTCCGGACGAACGGAAGCACTGGCCGGTATGGCAGGATATCTCGTTCTCTGAGAAACAGATGATCGTGACGGCAATCGTAGAACAGATGGTTGCTGCCGGACGGCCGGTAAACCGGCTTTTTGCCGATCACTACCTGTTCCTGGATGAAAAGATGAGCCAGTCCCCCCTCCGGAACGCCTCTGAATATGCTACCCTGCTTAACTCATGTGGTCGCTGGTCCCGGCCGGCGTTAGGGGATTCCATCTGCCGGGGGGACCGGGGTGGAGCGTACACCGAGGCATACAAGATGCTTAAGAACCATCGTAACTGTATCAGGGAGGTCTTACAGTATATCGTTGATACCGGGGTAAGCGAGTTATCTCATATCCTGTACCTTCATGTCGGTGACCGGTTCCCTGACACCATTGTTGGTATCGGCGCAGGGATGGCACTCTCCCGGTTAAATCCACAAAAACCTATTCTCATCATGTGCGTTGACCAGATGGATCCTGAGAATACCAAAGTATCAATGCGGACAAAACCGGATGTAATCGCACAGGGAGTCAATCTCCAGGAAGCCCTCTGTGAATCTGCAGCAAAATATGGCGGATCAGGCGGCGGACACAGGATTGCAGCCGGAGCGTTTATCCCTAAGACTGCAGAGAAGGAATTTGTATATGAAGTCAACGAAACCATCAGACGACAACTTGCTTAAACGTGCACGGGTCATTGCTGATTTCCAGTTTGGAGAAAGAATTTCTGAAAATCTCTTTCCTGACGGATGCAGCTTTATTCTGTCCCGGAGGCGTGAATTGCGTCAGATCCTGTATAAGGGGAAGAGACTTGCAACATTGCGTGCCCATGACGGTCGTCTTACGTTAGGTCTTGCCGGTGCGATACGTCTTCATTCCCTGATACCACCTCCCCTGTACCGGATTGTTATCAGGGATGATGTCTCTGAATTTATCTCTGCAGGCAAGAATGTCTTTGCAAAACACGTTATATCAGCAGATCCCGGAATTATGGCTGGTGATGAGGTTTTAGTGGTCGATTCCCATGATACCCTGCTTGCAACCGGAGAAGCATTGCTTGGTGGAAAAGAGGTCTGTTCTTTCTCATTCGGTCAGGCAGTCGAGGTCAGACACGGGATCTCATCAGAAGAGACATAATATCGTTCATGATACAACTATCTAAAAAGTCTGCTCAATAGTATAGAGACGGTGAAAGTGCATGTCCTACAACAATCTTCGTTTCAATTCGATTATTACAGGACATGATACAAGGCACGATAATCTATGCATGAAACGACTAATAGTATAAGATAAGACACGGAAGTGATACTACAATGATGCCAGGTATGAATCCCAAAAAGATGAAACAGATGATGAAACAGCTCGGAATGCAGATGAATCCCATTGAGGACGTTGAAGAGATCGTTATTAAGACAAAAACCGGGCAATACGTATTTTCATCAGCTGAGGTCGTGATGATGAAGGTTCAGGGTGTGACCACCTATCAGATAACCGGAGAACCCAGCTTTACCGAGACTGCACCTGATATTCCTGATGATGATATCTCCATGGTTGCAGAACAGACAGGGGTCTCGCTTTCCGACGCGAAAGAGGCATTGACGAGATCGAACGGGGATATTGCAGAGGCTATCATGAGCCTGTCCAGGGAATGATTCAGAAGAATGATCTGGTGATCCTTTCAGGCCAGGATGAAAATTTTTTTATCAGGGCTGGCAGGGGAAAGATTGGCACGGATCACGGACTGATTGACAGTGATGCACTTGCTGGTATGAGCGCAGGGGAAATGCTCAGAACCCATACCGGAAAGACGTTTGTGATCCGAATCCCACGGGCTCCGGATTTCTTTGCACATGCAAAACGATCAGGAACACCGATGCTACCCCGTGATATCGGTCTTGTGACCGGCCTTACCGGGATGAATAGGACTGATATCGTGCTTGATGCTGGAACCGGGTCAGGAATTGCTGCGATATTTTTTGGAGGGATTGCCGCAGAAGTTGTTAGTTACGAGGCACGGCATGAATTTGCAGAGGCAGCCAGGGAGACCATCCTGGATGCAGGACTCTGTAACGTCACGGTTATTTCAGGAAACGTGCTGGATGCCACCGGAAGATATGATATTGTTCATCTGGATCTCCCGGTGACCGGGGCACATGTTACCCATGCTCATGCGCTTCTGGTTCCTGGCGGGTATCTTGCATGCTACTCCCCTTTTTTTGAGCAGATGGCACTGGCATATGACACCGCTTCCGGCCTGTTTGCCGAAGTTACTTCGCATGAGACCATTGCCAGGGAGATGGACAGGAGCAAACGCGGGACCAGGCCTTCCACACGGATATGTCACTCAGGATACCTGACAATTGCACGTAAATAACAGGATCTATCCAGCCATTCCATCTTTCCTGTACGGGAATCTATGGGAGAGGGCGGTCGTATCTGCATCGCAGACCGGTCTCCTATCCGGGATCAATCGTGGATTACCATAACCGGCGGTTGATGTTTTATCTGTCAGGTATTGATATTTTGCCGGCCAATGCCTGGATATCGGTTTTAATTTTAAATTTACCCCGTATTTGTTCCAAAATATTCTCAAGATCTCTCTTTTCTCTTTCCAGTGCGAATAGTATATCACCACATATCATGCTATCAGTCCCTTTTATCGTGGAACGATTTCTCGATACCAAGATGCAGGTCCATCCTGATGTTGTCGCATACATCAGGGAACATGGTGACGAAGAGTTAATCGACCGTATCATCAGAGCAGTTCCTGCCCAGACCATTGTTGTCTCGGTTTCTCATATCCCCGGGTTTAGTCAGGAAAGGGACGGATTCAGGTTTGCTGATACCAGTGTTGAGATTACCCAGGGAAAAGAAGGGAGCTGCCACCCTGTTAATCATATCGAGGATTATGTCACCTATTTTCTTGACCGGTATGACAGACTCGGAAGCATGATAAAATCCCGGTTTAGTACGGTGAATATTGAAGCGTTATGGCATAACTCGCGATTCAGACAGAGTGAAGTCACCGTCTGTGGAATGGTTGTTGAAGGAAGAACCACGAACAACGGTCACCGGATAATCGTGCTTGAAGACCGATCCGGGACCTGTAATGTGCTTTTTAACAAGGACCGTCCTGATTTTGACCAGGCAGAGCGGATACTACCTGATGAGGTAATAGGAGTACGGGGTACACTCTCAAAAGAGGGGACCATCATCTTTGCTGACAAACTCTTCCGCCCTGATATTCCCTTCTCATTTCAGCCATATCTGAGCAAATCCAGAGGAAAAGCAGTTCTCATATCAGATATTCACATGGGCAGCAATACCTTCCTGCAGGATGCCTGGGTAAGGTTTACCGACTGGCTTGCCAACAGTGATGTATCATACCTTCTCGTGGCAGGTGACCTCGTTGATGGTATCGGGATATTCCCGGGTCAGGACCAGGAACTGACTATCAGGAATATTTATGAGCAGTACGATGCCCTTGGAGATATGTTCTCAAAACTGCCCTCTCACATTCAGATTATTTGTGCTCCCGGAAACCATGATGTCGTACGGGGTGCCGAGCCCCAACCTGCCATACCCCGTAAGTTCACGAGATCATTCCCGTCAAACTGCAT
>JAFGOM010000118.1 GCA_016926505.1 Methanospirillaceae archaeon | reverse complement strand
AGGTACAGTCTGCGATAGCCGAAAAAAAGCCGGGTATGAGTGATCTGTTCCCCATGGAAGAGGGTTTCTCCGGGATATCGGTAACATATCCAATCTTCTCTGACACCGGTACCTATCTTGGATATACTGATGTCACGATTATTCCTGAAGAGTTACTCTCCCGGATCATCGTTCCGATTCAAAAAGACACCGGGATGGAGGTTTTTGTGATCCAGGATGACGGACTGACCCTGTATGAGACAAACCCGGAGGAGATCGGCCGCAATATCATCTCTGATCCCCTGTATAATACTCCTACAATGCAGGCTGCCACCGAATCAGTTATGGAGAACGAGACCGGAACAATACGATATACATTCTGGAATACGGAATGGAACCGGCAGGTACCGCGGGAAGCAACATGGACAACACTTTACTATGGCGGGCAGGAATGGCGGATCGGAGTTATCAGGAATCAGAACGACGCAGATCAATCTGCATCTGTCATCGATGATTTCGTTTCAGATCCGGTTATTGTAAAGGATGCGGTATCAGATCAGATCCGGTTTGTTGATGATGCAGTCCGGTTTGCCCGGTCCGTCGGGAAAGAAGAAGCATGCAGGGTCTTTAATGATCTGTCCGGACCTTACGTCTCAAAAGCCGGGTATATCTATGCCTACGATAAGAATGGTACCCCCCTTGCCCTTCCGTATCAGCAGGGTCTTATTGGAACAAGCCGTATTAACCTTACCGATATCAATGGTCTTGCAATCATGCCGGCGATGACAGACCTTGCACAGGAAGGAGGAGGATCCATGTATATTGTCTATCCCAATCCGACAGATAATTTCAGGAACCAGCTCAAGATCGAGTATCTTTTGCCGGTCGATGCTGAATGGTTTGTTGGCTCCGGGATCTACCTCCCCGAAATACCGGCAGAGATATCCCCCGGGGAGATATCTGCTCTGATTGATCGGGTAAATACTGTAGCCAGCCATGGATATAAGGTCGGTAAAAAAGAAGCGATACAGGATTTTAATGATCTCAACCAGTCATTTGCCGATGGGGGAAGATACATCTTTGCTTATGGATATGACGGAACCACTCTTGCCCTCCCGTACCAGCCTGAACTTGTCGGTACAAACCGATCTTCTTTCTCTGATGCATATGGGAGTCCTGTTCTTCTTTTGGAGATAAAAGCAGCACAACGGGGAGGGGGTTTTGTGTATGTTGTGTACCAAAACCCTGATACCGGAACCGATGAACTCAAGTTATGCTATGTACTTCCGGCAGGTGATGACTGGCTGGCAGGCTCCGGGATCTATACCGGAACCGCTCTGGCGCAATGATAAAATTGAACAGTACAATCCGTTTTCTTTTTTAAAAACCTGACTTCCGGTCTGCAGGAATTCAAAAGGATCAGGTTTTTCCTGTGTTCTCTGGCTGTTTGTATACCAATTTCCCTGACCCGGAAAGGCATCGATATCTGATAAGATCTTTTTTATAGGGTGTATGGCAAGTAGTGAGTATGAATAATGATGCAATGGTTCTTTCCGCGTTGTTTCTCTTCGTGTTGATCTCCCTCGTATCGGTGGTTCATGCAGAGATGAATGATCCTGTACCGGGAGATCCCCTGGTTTTTGGGGGAATGAGTACAGAAACAGGGGAATTTTCCGGAAATAGTACTGCAGATATTGCTGAACTGACCCGGTTTGTCGACGATGCAGTCCGGTACGCCGGAGAAGTTGGCAGGGATGAGGCGTGTACGACATTTAACAATGTTTCCGGGCCATATGTAACCGACAGCAGGTACATTTATGCCTATGATATGAATCACATCACCCTCTCCATGCCGTTCGAACAGGATTATCTTGGGAAAAGCCGGAAGGATATCATTGATGCAAGTGGAGTTGCCATTATCCAGTCAGTCGTCGATCTTGCAAAAGAAGGGGGAGGGTTCATGTATACTGTATACAAAAACCCTGCAGAGGGTTACCAGAACCAGTTCAAGATTTTATACTTCAAACCGGTTGATCCTGAATGGTTTGTCGGATCAGGCCTTTATATTCCTGGTTTCGTAGGAAATATCACCCCTGAAGAACGGACCCTTTTACAAGACCGGGTTCTGGCTGCAGTCGATCATGCCGGTATAGTCGGGAAGGAACAGGCAATACAGGAATTCAATGATCTATCAGGCCCATTTTCAGACAGGGAGGGTTACATTTTTGCCTATGATTATGATGGGAATACCCTCGCACTTCCCCACCAGCCGGAACTTATTGGAACAAACCGCATGCTCTATACTGACCTGTACGGGTGTCCAATCATCTTCCAGGAGATAAAAACAGCACAGCGGGGAGGGGGATATGTCAATGTTGTCTATTATAATCCTGAAACCGGAAAGGATGAACCAAAGTTATGCTACGTACTCCCGGCTGGTGACGACTGGCTGATTGGATCCGGTATCTATATCGGTGCCGGTCCAATAAAAGAATGAAAATCTTTTTCTTTTTATCCTGGATTGAGAGGTTGTCACGGGATATTGGCAGGAAATCCGAAAAACCGGCCCCTCCCCGTATAACCGGATACGATATACTGGTTCCGGATATCCTAGTATGAGTGGCAGGGTCAGGCTGATCAAAATCTGGTGTGTTAACCCGGGATATCCGTGGATCCTGGAGGTTCATGAATCTGACAAATATCCCTGCTTTTTTTCCTCCTTTTTTGTATCAATGGGTTTTTTGAGATTTCCTGTCCGTCTTCAATGAGAGGGGTCACCTGCAGGGAATAGCAACCGTGTAAAAGATGTTTCTTTCTTCTCCTATCTCTCACTCGCCAGATATTTGTGACATGAATAAAAGGTCCGGTGAACAGAGGGATAATCCGGGAGATAATTGAGATCTCCTTTCGTCTGTATTACCAAAAAACGGTCGGGGTTTTTTAAAAGAGTATTGACAGTTTATCCGGGATCTGAAAAAAGCGGGCCTGATTACATCCCCATCGTTGATGCATACGCAAAAGACTTGGCAAGCCGGGTGATACCGCCGGTAACCGTGATTGTATCAACGTAATTAGTAACTCGTGCCTCATCATCCCAGTAGTTATTGTTCCAGCCAGGATCGCCGGGCATGTAATACCTGCCGGTAACATACCGGTTTGCTTCCCTGACCGATGCAGAGAGTGTCACTCCGACCTGACCGTCAGCATACTGGTTAACACTGGCAGCATTGGGATCAACACTGACCTCGTACATGAGAAGAAGAGGCGTATCTGCAGTTGCTGCGGTGTCCCGGAGTTTAAGCGGTGTCTGGACCGTCATGCTGGTGACGCTCGCAAAGGTGCTCTCTGCACGTACCACGTTGCAGAAAGAAGGCATGACCGGGTTGCCGCCCCATGCAAAGATACAGCGACGGTTGTTTGCAGTTGTCTCGTAGTTACCGGCAACATCTAAGGATGCCCGCTCGGTTGCTGCAAGTGTACTGCCCAGAGCAGTCTCATAGGTCATGATCCAGTAGGTCTCGAGGTTAAAGGTGTCTCCAAAGGTATTACGGGTATCATATCCGAGAGCATACATCTGTTCGAGATATCCGCCGTTTGTTCTCTCTTCCATCTGATATGTTGTCTGCGAGACCACTTCCCCTCTATCCTGCAGAGTTCCTGCTGCATCAGTCGGAGGGACACCGCCGCCATCAAAAGAACCCCGAAGGATTCCATTATGCAGGTATCCATTGCTCTTCTCTGATGTGAGGGTAATATCCTTGATAACCGGTCCGATGACGTTGATATGCTCGATGGAATTGACCAGCTGGTTCTCCGGCTGTTGAGGAACGAGACGGTCTGCTGCTGCATGGCTCATGAGCAGAGAGCATATTATCGCTGCGATGAAAAGGACCGGTTTTAGGGATCGTGCAACTGAATTCATGATGATACCGTATATAACAGGATTATCCGGTTTAAGAGAGAAGAAAAGCAGACCGGGATGAATATTAATCTGCTCTTTTATTATTTTCTTGATTAGAAAGTATTTATACTTCGCTCTGTCTGCAGAGATAAAGAGCCAATCTATCATGCAGATGTTTATGAAAGTGTGGAAACCTGTTTTGCTTTCGGAAAAGACAAAAATCTCCTGATAGTGATTCGGGTTAATCTAAAAAGTCTGGAGATCAGGTAAGGATTTTTAAAAAAAAGGTCAGGAATGGTTATGTTTGTTGTAATCTGGAGGTTATTCTTTCTTCTCCATGGAGTACATCGTGACAATATGCCGGAATATCATGGTTCCTGCCGGCATTATCTGTTTTCCGGTAATCGATGACTCACGAACAAAGGGCTCGGTCGCAGTATGGGTAAGATAGCGATGAACAGCGCCGATGCCATCGACAAGGACCAGTTCCTCGACGGTCTCAACCGGTACTCCTGCGATAATGTGGGGTCCGGTTATCGTAACCCGGAATCCGTCATAGGTCCTGCCGTCAAAGGGAACTTTCTCTTCAGAGATGGTGTAGGTACGCTTTCTGAGTTTCGATCCCTCTTTGTCTGGTTCAAATGGTCCCCAGTACTCAGCCCAGGTCTGTCCTTCCATGAGATGGCCGCTGACCCAGGTTCTCGGGTACAGGGTTTCGTCTACGACATACCAGCCGATGTTCCCCTGTTCATCGTTCTCCCGGGGGGTAAGAAGAGGATTATAGGTATCCCGGGGTGTTGAGGCAACCTGTGCCAGCATGTCATCACCGGTCACCGGGTTCTTCATCTCGATTAACCATGGCATCGTCTCGATACCTTCATGGTAAATGGCATAAATTGTTTTATCCGGGAATAGCGGCGGATTTTCATACGCGATTATCCGGATGACATGCTCTTTACTCAGATTGAAAGCCGCCCATTCCTCGTCGGTAAGCAGGGCAAAGGCATGATCCATAAGCGGGTATCCGGCCTCAAGCGTCAGGTTACCGACCCACACGATATCAGGATCAAGGGGATAGACCGGGAAATATCCTTCTTTCCATTCCGGGACAAGAGTATCCTTCTGTATGGTATCACCTGCGACCGTGAGAGATAATAATCCAAAGAAAAGAATTCCAAGGATAACCAACCGTTTCATGAGATACATATTGCCTGATAAGGTATTTCAATGCAGCTATCAGGGAGAGAAGATATTATTTGTAATATATTATATAATTATATAAAATGATTTTCCCTCCAAAGTTATTTATTCTATAAAGGAGAGTTAGACATACACAATTGGTGTTTTGGATCTCCCTCAACTCATTATCGTATGTATGCCCGTATGATCTGCTTACCGAGATCCGAGCAGAGTTCCGGGCATCTGATAACAGAGAGATGTTATCAGCATGGATCTTTTTCGCATTCATAGTCCGGATGCCGGAAGAAGTAACTAAATAGAAGGTAGAACAATCTGAACGCATAGGAAATACATATGATACGAATCAGGACAGGGAGGGAATCATAATGGTATCACGACAAAAAGCAATTCTGTGGATTATCGTTCTGGCGATATTTGTGGGAATCGGATCGGGAGTATACGCTGAGGAAGGGGGAGAATCAGTATCTGTTCCCCCGCCGCCACCTCCCCCTCCCCCTCCCCCTCCACCCGCTCCGGAACCTGCCCCGGCTCCCGCCCCTGCACCCGAACCAGCTTTAGCTGTTAGTTTTCCTGAATCAGCAGAATCCCTGACAGATATGTCCATTGCAAATGGTGCAATCTTTGGGGAGTCCCTCTCATCTGATTCCGGGGCATTGCAGATTACCCGGATAGCGTCGATAGAACCTGCAATTCCTCAGGCACCTTCGATTGAGAAAGTCTTTGAGTCAGCATCCATGTTCTCTGTCGCGAACGGAGCCATCTTTGGTGCAGGCCTTGGTTCTGGTGCAGGTGTCATCAGGATTGAATCGATTGCATCCATGGAGGCTACAATTCCTTCTGATATTGGACCCGGCCCGGTGATGGCATCAGAACAGGTATTCTCGATAGCAAACGGAGCCATATTTGGAGAGAGCCTCGTATCTGATGCAGGGACACTTCAGATTGAGTCGATTGCCAAAAGTACCATTCTTTCTCCGAAAGAAGGGAAAGGTGCCCAGGTGACCACTCCTTCAGGCAGCCAGGTGATAACCGCAGAGGGTGAAACTCTTGCAACGCCGCATTTTGCAGGTGACGAGAAAACAAAACCGGGTGCCCAGGTTCTGCTTCCTGATAATAATGATAAGGAAAAAGAACAGGAAGAAGCCATAGAGGGTGAGAAGAAGAGTGAATCATCAGGGAAGATTGGTGGAAAAACCCAGATAAAAGACTCCACAGAAAAGAAACCGGGTTTTGATACCGGCACATTGACTACGGATTCTTCTGATACTGATGCGATCCCAACCGGAAAAGAGAGTGGAGCTCAGGTAACGACTCCTTCCGGTAGTCAGAAGATAACCGGTGAAGGTGAGACGTTAGCCACGCCCGGTTATGAAGGAGACGAGGGAACAAAACCGGGCGCTCAGGTTCTGCTTCCTGATCATGCAGATAAGGAAAAAGAACAAAAAGCAGGTACAGAGGGTGAGAAGAAGAAAGAATCTTCAGACGAGTCAGATAATCAGTCTCTCAAAACGGAGTCCGGAGAGGAGGATAGAGAATCCGGGACCGATGAAGAGATGATGGATTCTTCTTCTGATACTGACGGAACTTCATCCGGAACCGAGAGTGGAGCTCAGGTAACGACTCCTTCCGGCAGTCAGGAGATCACACAAGAGGGTGATACGCTCCCGACACCGGGATATGAAGGATTGGAAGAAACAAAGCCCGGAGCCCAGGTTCTGCTCCCCGATAGTCCGATTAAAGATATTATTCTTGAGAAACTGGGGGCCGGGGATGAATCTGCTCCTGTGGAAAAACCAGCAGCGACCGGTGAAACAGCAGCAAAAGAGAAACCCGGCGCTCAGATAACGACTCCCTCCGGCAGTCAGGAGATTACGGATGAAGGAGATACGTTAGCAACACCCGGTTACGATGGTGAAGGCACAAAACCGGGTGCCCAGGTCTTACTGCCCGGTGCATCGCAGCGTGATTCGATCCTTGAGAAGTTGGGAATAGTCGGTGAGAAGAAGTCCGGTGAAGTAACGCTCACTCCATCCGCAACACCGTCTCCT
>JAFGOM010000117.1 GCA_016926505.1 Methanospirillaceae archaeon | reverse complement strand
ATGGCTGCAGATGCAGCTGATGAGTTTGGATACGGGAAGGTAGCCATCTCCGGTGGTGTTGCTTACAACAAGATGATCCGGGAGACCATCCTTGATACCATATCCTCCCGGGGTCTTACCGGTATCATCAACTCCCGGTATCCGCTCGGAGATGGCTGTATCAGTTACGGTCAGTGTGTCTATGCTGCATCAGTCCTTTTTGAATGATGCGAAATGACCACTCATGCCCGGTTTACTGCAACCAGCCTGTCATTTCATCCCGGCATTTTCTGATTCCCATCCTCTCTCCCTTATTTCCCGGTTTCCCGATCAGGGCAGAAGGGGGCCGGAACAAAGGGTTTCCCATCTGCCTGAGTGGCGCGCAGGAACAGATGTCCGGGATTCTGTCTGAATGGTATTATTTTCCCTGATAAATCCCTGATAATGCCGGATACGAGGGTGTCTTTGGTATCATCTCTCTTTGTTCTCCTTTTCTTTTGTGTTTATCCTGTAATTCCCATGATCGACTATTTTATTGAAAAGAGTGATTGTATTGTATGAAACACAAGATCCTGATGCCTCTCTGTATCTGTATCCTTTTTCTCATATCCCCTGTTGCAGCCGACTGGGAAGTAACTATAACCGCAACAAACCAGATGCATCCTGTTACATTCGGATATAGTGAAACTCCCCATAATGATTGGATAGAAAACCCCCCTGTTCTGAATCAGGTATATCTAGCCCTCGAAAATCTCTATCTTCGTGAGATAAAGGATACAGATCTTACATGGAATCTACTGGTCAGTATCCCGCAGGGAATTGCTGAATCAACCCTCTCGTGGGATGCAGCAGCGATTCCCGGAACTCTTACCATGAGCGGGGGTGGTTTCGTTATTGACATGAAGTCACAAAGCAGCCTTCCTCTGACTACCGGGTCTTACACCTACACGATTACCGCCTCAGTCGGCCCGACACCTACCACGGTACCCCCCACTACATCACCGACCACTGTGCCTCCAACCACTGTGCCTCCAACCACGGTTCCGACTACCGCACCGACAACGTCCCCCACTACTGTTCCCCCGACAACGGCTCCCCCCGGTCCTGATTTTACCCTGGAACTGTATCCCGGCTGGAACATGATCTCGTTTCCCCAGCCGTTAGTGGCAGGAAAGAACACGGCCTCGTATCTCAACGCCTATGTCAATCCTGCCAGTCATTCCATGTGGCGGTATAATGCACAGACCGGCAGGTACGAACAGATGCTGGCAGAGAGCCCGCTCACCCCTCTTGAGGGGTACTGGCTGTATTCAGCAGGTGTTACGTCTGTTCCCCTCTATTTTGCCAGCGGATCAACAATTGCAGCCAAAAATCTCTATTATGGCTGGAACATGGTTGGATTAGCAGGAACGACATCCAAGACGGCAGAGATCATGCTTGGTTCTATTACCGGATCCTGGGATTATATATTCGGGTTTAACGGTCAGACACAGACATACCAGGACCAGGTCTTCCCACCGGGATCCAGTGCAACCATAACAGCGGGATCAGGGTACTGGCTGTATGTTCACGAGAACTGTATCCTCTCAGACTGACCGGGATAGGGAGACAGGTTATTTTTTTTCCCGGAAAACCGGCAATGCGCAGGGATATCTGTACTCCGGGTTGGTGCTGGTTTTGTAAGGGTATCAGGAAGTCCTTTACCTGACCGGTGAATCAAAACTGCTATCTCATCTACTGATGATGCACATATCCTACCTGATGCGGCGTTTTTATGCAATCTCTGATAATCATCTTAATTTATGGGATTGTTCCTTTTGTTCCTCCGGGAAAACCGTAAATGGCTTAAATCCGGAGAGGATAGTATAGTATATGAAAACACTGCTGGCCCGGAGTCTCTCCCGAAAAAGAATCATGACAAATGATGGAAAGGTTATCGGAACCCTGAAGAATATCATGGTAAACCCTGATTCAGGTCAGATAACTGATATCATCCTTGAACCGGATCCTGATTTTAACGTAAGCGGATTTGAGGTTGACAATGAGAGGGTTTTTATTCCTTTTGAGGCAGTCCGGGATATCAGGGACTATATTGTCGTTGACCGTCACCTGATGCTCAGGTGAGGGAAGTAATGTGCAATAATATCACAAAATCCATCTCCATATCGCTTATCTGAACAGTAATCCGCTGACTGACGGACCTGCAGTGTCGAGTTCGCAACACAGGCACCGGAACCTGCCATTTTTATCAGTTCAATATCATTTTCAGAGTCACCGATTCCAAGAAACTCTTCTATATCTGCATTGATCCCGGCAGCAAACAGGGAGAATGTCGTTCCTTTATGTACTCCCTGTGCATGAATATGGATGGCAAAAGTAGTATCTACCACATCGACCGGAAGGTCAGCAAGAATAGCGCGTATCTCTGATACCGGCATCGTTCGTGCAAAAGCAACATCAGACAGTCTCTCATCCTGTGAATAGAGATCAAGAATGTAATGGTTCGCCGCTGTGTACTCTTTGACCCGTTTGAGAGCGGTGAGTGAGACCTCCCGGTCTGCGGTCACCTGCAGGGGTTTGTCATACCCAAGCCTGTACACTCCGCCGTTCTCACCAATAAACCCGCCACTTGTTCCTATAAGTTTACAGAGTCCTTTTAAAAGACAGGGGGTGTTACCGCTTGCAAGGATAACCCGTATTCCCTCTTCTTCAAGGATTCGGATACTCTCGATCGCAGCGGTTGATATGCGACGTCTCTCATCAGTAAGTGTTCCGTCAATATCGGTGATAACAAACCTCAGCACGACCTGATACCACCCTCTTCCACCATGAATGTTGCCTCTCCTTCGGGAAGGTTGGGACTGTCTACGAGTCTCATAATACGCTTTCCACCCTTGCTCTTCCTGAGGTAGATACGAAATGTTGCGGTGTGACCAACGATATTACCTCCGATTGGTTTTGTCGGGTCTCCAAAGAAAACTGCCGGGTTTGACATGACCTGGTTGGTAACAAGCCCGATGGCGTTGTACTCATCACAGAGTTTGAAGATGTCATGCATGTGGCGGTTCAATTTCTGTTGTCGTTCTGCAAGCGTACCCCTGCCGGCATACTCAGACCTGAAAAGACCGGTCAGGGAATCCACGATAACCAGCTTTAATGGTTTGCCTTTTGCCTTGAGCTCCTGGGCGAGTTCATGCGCATTCTCGATAAGAAGCATCTGGTGATCAGAGGTCTGTGCACGGGCGACATGAATGTTTGCAAGGAAATCCTCAACATTTGCATCTTCTATCTCAAGTCCCCTGACCATCTGTTCAATACGTTCAGGACGGAAGGTGTTCTCGGTATCAACGTAGATGGCAGAACCACCGAGTCCCCCGAGTTCTTCAGGGAGCTGGACATTGACAACCATCTGGTGCACGATCTGTGACTTACCTGACCCGAACTCACCATACAGTTCTGTAATAGCCTGGCTCTCAAATCCTCCCCCAAGTAGTTCATCCAGATCAGGGACCAGAGTTGTCAGTTTCTTCACCTTCAGACGCTGTTCAAAGACTTCAGTCCCGGTCCGGAACCCGCCGATATCGGCCTGTTCCCTGCACCACTTGATCATCTTCTTCGCGGTAGACTCACCGATCTCAGCTGCTTCAGCAAGATTTGCAGACGTTGCGGTAGCGATACTCTCGATCGTTAAAAATCCGCTTTCCCTGAGCTTGTCAGCCGTTGTAGGTCCTACTCCCGGGATGTCTTCTATCTCAAGGTTACGCTGTTTCATGGCTTCATCTGCGTCTCCTCCCTCTGATTCAGTAGAAAGACCACTGGTCTGGCGACACCAGTTAATCACTTTTCGTGCAGTCGCTTCACCGATCTCGACAGATTCATACAGTTCTGCCGGAGTTGCGGTTGCAATAATCTCAAAGTTCAGGTACCCGGCTTGTACAAGCTTCTCTGCGGTGTTTGGTCCTACTCCTGGAATCTGTTCAAGGTTTTGTGTCTCTGTAGTCATACGTTGTATCCCTCACTATAGAAATCCTGTATGTGGGTATATAAGGCTAAGATTAGCAGGGTGAAAGTAAAAAAATCAGGATGGAAGTGATTGAATAAACGATTCCAGGCGGTTCTTCACGTCATCAGGCTGAAGAGGAGTGGTCTCTTCACTTTCAACAAAAATTCGTTTTCCGTCCGTAGATCCCTGTATGGTAGTCCTGGTACCATGGGGAAGGGATGTCTCGATAAGGTATGACCGGTACCCGTCGTCGATGTATGTTCCGGTTTTTGTCAGGAGTATTGTCCCGGTTATCCTGACCGGTACCAGTGATGAGCAGGGGATTACCCTGATATAACTGCCACGACCTGCACTAACTTCATACTCACCATCGCGCCCGATCCGGCAGAGCAGGTGGTATATGGCAACCGTCTCACCAGGAAAGATGGGTTTTTGCGCACAATCGTCCCAGAGAACCAGACGCACCTGACCGGTATCATCATGCAGTACTGCATTCCGTACATACGATCTGCTTCCGTCACGGCGGATAAAGGATCGGAGAGGCTGAACCTGGTTTACGGTTCCGGTCAGGGATATGGTGGTGTCAGGAACCAGATCAGCAAGTGCAGCCATGGGGATACGAGGCATCGCACCAGCGGGAGTGAGTGTACTGGCATCATCGATAATGATCTCTCTTCCGCCAAAATCGCCCTCCCGTTCAATTCCCTGAACAAGATGTACCGGAGTCATCTCTTTGATTTCTGACAAAAGCGATGGTTCCCAGCATATCAGGCGTGCAGTCCCTGACAAATCCCCCAAAAGACCCGGGATCATCTCCCCGATACTCCCGTCCCTCCGGTTATACTGACGACTTTTTCCAAGCGAGATGATACAGATATCCCGATCAATACGCTCCGGGTTTTTCCGCTCCCGTGGATTAGGATCACAGGTAATCTCGCAACTGGCTTTTCTCAGATTCAGCGGTAGGATATCCCGCCTGTTTTTGCCGTGTTTCCCGATGACCTCGATTACATCACCGACCTCAACAAGGTCTGATAGAGCTGCGGCCTGTTCGTCCCAGAAGACAAGATCAACCTGCCCGGTCTCATCGGCAACCGTCATCCTGGCAACCATCCCCTTTGTACCATCAGGTCGTTCAAACACAGAGGGTTCTGATAGTGCAAGGACGCGGACAAAAAAGCAGAAGAGCGAACTCTTTCTCCTGAGATCCCTCACTTTTACATGACTTCTTCCGAGATCTCCGACAACAAGCATGGCAGCCGCAACCTCATCGACAAGCCTGCCACAATCTGATATCTTCTGATCGATACGGCGGTCAAACTCCTCGCGGGATATGAGATCGTCTACCAGTGCATAATGGTACCTGACCATGGGTTCAATCCTGTGTTAATTCTCGTATCAGATAGGTTTCAATCATCTGCTGTGGGATAATACACTCTGATATTCTATTGTTTGTGCCATGAAGGAGTAACCATGGTTGACCTGATATCGTCAAGGGTCTCGGCCCGACGCATCAGTTCAGCCTGTGTTCCTTTCACCAGTACCTCGGCACAGCGGGGACGACAGTTATACTGCGATGCCATCGAGAATCCATACGCCCCGGTATCAAGGATTGCAATCAGATCCCCGGCAACGATGATCGGAAGTTCCCGGTCATGAGCAAGAATATCACCGGTTTCACATATCGGCCCGGTAATGGTATAGGTATCTCCTGCCGGTTCTGATGCTTTATTTGCAACGATGACCTCGTGGTACGAGTTATACATAGCCGGTCGTATCAGGAGGTTAAATCCGGCATCCACGTTCACAAAATTTTTATGGGCATGTTTCACTGAATTGACCCTGGTAAGCAGGATAGTGGAATCGCAGACAAGAGAACGACCCGGTTCGATCCAGATCTCAGGCGCTATCCCCAGCTCGTTACACATGGCTATGCAGGGTGGCAGCACCGCCTCTGCATAGGAATCAATGGAGGGGGCGTTCTCGTTACCTGCACGGTTATACGGGATTCCGAGCCCTCCGCCAAGATCTACGAATGCAAACCCTACTCCCCGCCGGTGCAGTTCAGCTACAAGTTCCATCAGTACCTCAGCCTCCCGGGCGAAAGGTTCCACAGCAGTAATCTGGGAACCGATATGACAATGGATGCCAACCGGCACAAGATGGCTGCATGAGAGCGCTGCCTGGTATGCCGGGATAATCTTCTCTGCTGCAATCCCGAACTTACAACTGGCAAGCCCGGTTGCAATCTTCGGGTGTGTCGGGGCATTTATTGCAGGATTTACCCGGAACGAGACCTCAACCGTGCGTCCCGTCTCTGCTGCAACCGACTCGAGCTGATAGAGTTCATCAGTTGAATCAAGTGATATCCTGACACCGGTCTGTATTGCACGTATGAGGTCATCGGTGGTCTTGGAACTCCCGTTAAAGAGCAGGGTTTGTGGGGACATTCCGGCTGATAGTGCCAGTTGCAGTTCCCCGGACGAGAAGACATCAGCTCCCGCTCCCATCTCTGCCAGGATCCTGATGATGGTACTGTTTCCGTTCGCCTTTGTGGCGTACAGGATCCTGCAGTGAGGATACCGGGAGTTAAGTGCCCTTGTATACTCCAAAAACCGGTTACGGATCCGCTCTTCATCGGTTACATAAAGGGGAGTTTTAAAGGTGTTTGCCAGAGTAACCGTGTTACAGTCCCCGATATACAGGTGTCCATCCCTGCAGGAGAGGTTGGGGGGAAGGGCTATCACAGTATCTCCCCCATCCTTTCAAGTGCCGCTGTGATCCGTTCGACCGGCTGGGTGAGAGCAAACCTGACATATCCCTCCCCTGCTTCTCCAAAACCGATTCCCGGTGTTACCACGATCCCTGCCTTTTCAAGCATGGTAGCTGCAAATGAGAGGGAACCGGTGACAGGAACCCAGAGATAAAACGTTGCTTTCGGGCAGGAGATATCAAAACCGAGATGCTGTAACCCTGATACAAGAACATCCCGCCTCTTCTGGTAGATGGCACACGCCTGGGCTACACATTCCTGGGAACCGTTCAGAGCTGCGATGGCAGCATACTGAACCGGGTTAAAAACACCCGAATCCACGTTTGTCTTCACCGTCCCAAGACCCTGTATGACTCTGGCATTGCCAACGGCCATACCGACACGCCACCCGGTCATATTGTATGTCTTTGAGAGCGAGTGCATCTCTATTCCCACTTCCAAAGCGCCATCTGCCTCCAGGAATGAAGGAGCACGGTACCCGTCATACGATACCTCGGAGTATGCATTGTCACTGACAATAACAATATCATGTTCGCGGGCGAATGCAACCGCTTCTTCGTAAAATGACAGGGGAGCAACCGCACTGGTCGGATTATTCGGGTAGTTCAGCCACATCAGACGTGCTTTCCTGCAGATCTCCTTTGGAATATCTTCTAATATCGGGAGAAATGAATTCTCTTCTGTAAGCGGCATGGTATGGACATTCCCCTCGGCAAACAGGGTTCCGGTCTGGTACACCGGATAGCCCGGACCGGGTGCGAGAACAAAGTCACCTGGATTGACCAGGACTTCAGGGATATGTGCCACCCCGTCTTTTGATCCCATGAGTGATATCACTTCAGTGAATGGATCGGCACAGACCCCGAATCGCCTCTCGTACCAGGTGGCGACAGCTTCCCGGAAGGCATTCATGCCAAGATATGAAGGATAATGATGATTGGCAGGATCCTTTGCTGCAGTAATAAGAGCATCCACGATATGGGGCGGGGTGGGAAGATCAGGGTCCCCGATACCAAAATCGATGACATCAATGCCTTCTTTTATTTTTTCAGCCTTTAATGCATCGATACGTGCAAAAAGGTACGGGGGGAGATTATCTAACCGCCTGGCAAACATTATCCCTATTCTTTGATGGGAACCATATTAACGCTCACGAAGAAGTAACGCAGCTAGATAAAGGTACCTGTTCAAAGGAAAAGTACCGGTAATACGGATCTTATTTAGGCTAAAGAATGCCGAATTACCGCATCCCGGGGGACAATCAGGGTATTATTTATTAGGCATGGGGAGATTATGGTATAATCTGGTATGGTATTATACTGAAAGGACAGATTAGTACCTGCGTCAGATTCTTTACGAGTCCCACCAGTCAGTAACCGGATTAACCGGCAATATCAAAAAGATAATCAGGAAGGGAGAGATGGCAACCAGACGGGCATCCAATCCAATGCATCGGGCAGAAACCTGGTTACAGATGGGTGTTGACTTCCTAAAGCAGGAAAATTATGACAAGGCGTTTAATTCTTTTAAAAAAGGCCTTTCCATCGACCAGAACAATGCTGATCTCTGGTACCACCTTGGACTGGTCTTTAACGAACAAAAACGCTACCGCGAAGCAATAAATGCCTTTCGTAGGGCAGCAACCATCGATCCTGATCATCCGGAATCGTGGTTCCGGCTGGGTCTTTCCCTGCACGAGAGCGGGAAGTACGATGAAGCAATCGGTATCTTTGATCATATCCTTGAATCAAAGAGCGGATTTGCCCCCGCTTACATGTACCGCGGTTCCTGCTATGTATTCAAGAAAGAGTATGAACAGGCCCTGTCAGACCTTGATACTGCAATCAGGTACAATATTGATCAGCCTGAGATCTGGGTTCTGCGCGGACACACCCTGCAGCAGCTGGGACGGTATGATGAGGCGGTCGAGTCGTGCCAAAAAGGGATATCGCAGGATCCGAAAGAGGTTGTGGCATGGCACTGTCTGGGAAGCATCTATCTCTGTCTTGGTCAGCATGAGAAAGCGATAGAGGCCTTTGATCAGGGGATCAAAGTAGACAGCGAACATATTGATATCTGGCGGCTCCGAGGTCATGCCCTGGCAGACTCGGGCAGGATGGAAGAGGCGATAGCCTCGTATGACCGTGTCCTGGAACTGGAGCCGTGGGATATAGAGGTTCGGCATACCTGTGCCCTGCTCAAGGCAGAACGGGATGGCAATGCAGATGAGGCGATTGAGATCCTCAATAAGATAATGGGGGAGGGGACTGAATCTGCTGATATCCTGAATAATAACGGACTGACTCTTCTTCACCTTGGCAGATATACAGAAGCAGTGTCAGCTTTTGAACGTGCACTTGATATCGAGCCTGAGAACGGGATGATCTGGAACAATCATGCTACTGCGCTTTACCGGATGGAACGTTTCAAGGATGCAAAAGAGTCCTTTAAGTGGTCAGTCCTGTATAACCCGTACAACGTAAGCGGTTGGATGGGCATCGGTCTTATCGCAACGGAAGAAAGCGATTACGAAGGAGCTCAGGAAGCATTTACCAAGGTCACGACGATGGACCCAGGCAATACTGAGGCATGGATCTATCTCGGTGACGCATTATATGAACTCATGTTCTTCCAGCAGGCCATAAAGGCGTATGATAAAGCCCTGGAACTGGATCCTGATAACAAGATTGCCTGGAACCAGCGGGGACTGGCGCTGCGGTCAGCAGGCAAGTGTGATGCTGCTCTTGAGTCTTTCAGTATGGCAACCAAGAGGGAGCCGGATGCCATGGGGTACTGGGTCAACCAGGCGACGGCACTGTATGATCTCGGGCAGTATGAGGAAGCAGTCAGGAAGTTTACCGAAGCATTCCAGAAAGGTCCGGTACCGGTTGATACCTGGCGGATATACATCGACGCCCTTGTCGTGACAGGAGAGTATGAAGAAGCCTGTACCTCCTGTGAGAAGTATCTGGATCTCTTTGGAAAGGATCCTGATATTGCGTACTGGCACGGGTATGCATCCCTGCAGCTCAACGACAGGGAGACTGCACAGAAGCAGTTCTTACAGGCTGTTACCCTGGATCCGAATTACTATGCAGCATGGTACCAGCTTGGTCTCGGCTATCTCAAAACACGTTCACTAAAGAAAGCAGAAGATGCTTTTGCACATGCGGTAGAGCTCGATCCTGAACAGCCGGAATCACGGTTACAGTACGGGCTTGTTTTAAAGGATATGGGGGCAGGGCAGAAAGCACTTCCTCACCTGGTTCATGCGCTACGGCTCGACCCCTCGTTGTGTGATGCATGGATCATGGTTTCAGACCTCCTGATTGAGGCAGGAAGGTACGAGGAGGCTGTTCATGCATGTAACCAGGCTCTCCTGAAAAAACCTGATGATATTGCGGTTATCAAGGTAAAAGGTGATGCCGAATACTTTAGCGGAGCGTTTGAGGATGCAGCCCGGTCTTACGAACAGGTTATTGCGAAAGGTATCTATTCTGATGATGTTGTCTCCCACTATGCAGAGATCCTTTTATCTCAGGGGAAATATGACCTGGCAATGAGTCTTTTCGGGTCAGGGTCACGGACGCTCACGAAAAATCCCGGGGCAAGAAGAATTTACGGGGAACTTCTCTGGTTTACCGAACAGTACGGTGATGCAGTCATTGTATTTGACACGGTCCTTGCCGAGGATGAGAATAATGCAAGGATATGGTTTCTTCGGGGAGATGCACTCTCATACATTGGAAAATACGAAGAAGCGGCAGTCTCCCATGAACGGTCGGCAGAACTTGGAGGGGATACCACCATCGGACTTATGATATCAAAAAAGATGCGGTACCTGCAGGAGAAGAAAGAGAGATCGGATGACACTCATACGGATCCGGATAAGGCCGGGGAATCAGATTCCTGACTTGCATTCCGTTAAATGGGAGTTTTTTACATGACTATTCTTGTTATTTATGCAACCCGGTATGGCAGCACCACCGTCCTTGCAGAAACAATTACAGATACGCTGCGCCAGGCTGGATACGATGCTGAACTTTTTATTGCTGAAAAAATGCCGGACCCCATGCATTGTGAAGCGATAATCCTCGGCAGTCCTTTGTACCTGGGAAAATGGCTTCGTTCGCTTGTTGAATATATAAACAGGTACAAGGGAATCTTTGACTCAGTTCCCCATGCCGTATTTACCGTCGGGTATACCCTCCGCGAGCCGGGACCAATGGAACTCGCAGCTGCACGTCTCGCCGAACTCGAGTTCCAGCATGTTTTAAGCCCGGTTTATTCAGGATATTTTGGAGGAAATCTTGAGATAAACCGACTTTCCGGAGCAGATCGTGATATCTGCCAGATGGTGGGCCTGCCGGATGGTGATTTCCGTGATACGACAAAGGTCGCTGCCTGGACTCTGGAAGCGCTCGATTACCTGTTTCCTTCATTTCAGGAAGCAGGGAAATAATTATTTCTCAAATGGATGGAATCATAGGATCCGTGTTAGCGGGATCCTGAGAGAAACTGATAGTGTCTGGTGTTCTGTATCCGGATAACGCAGGTCAGAAGATCCTTATCCCGCATCACAAAGATTATTTGTGCATGCCCTTTTACCTTCAGAGTATCTGGATATGTCTGCTCTTTCCCATGATACGGACTGTTTTATTCCCGGGTGTGAGGATGGCCTGTCAGGATTTCATGCCGGGTATTCAATGGCAGGCGGGAGGGTAATCTCCCTCGATCGGTTATACCCGTACACTGTAGAAGAGATCTGCACAGGAATACGGGAGATACGCCCCTATTATCAGACTGGTGTTACAAAACCGTGACCTCTCCAGCTGGAATAATAGTGCTGATTCCTCTGACCTCTGCAGGAGAAGGATAGCTGCGATAAAGGAATTTCTTCCTGACGATCCGAAAAGAAGACAGGAAGGGAGGTATACCCCCAGGACACTCCCGTATCTTTGCTTTCAGTCAGAGACGTTCGCTATTACCATCAGTTCCCACTGCTCTTTTACTATTCAGACACCCTTCCGCTCTCGTTTCATATGCAGTCAGTTAGCGAGATGATCAGGGTTGCACCTGAGTTCAGGATATTTCCTCTTGTTCTATCTGAACGGAATACAGAGGGTATGTTGATACCATAACTGCATTATGTACCGCTGCCGGGTGTATCGTCAGTATAGAAGATGCAGGGTATGAAAATTGTTGCAGGGTGCAAACCAGATGATGAGGATTACCCGTGAAAAAGCCGGGATGAGATCCCGGGCAAGATGGAACTCATGTTCTGCCAAAAACCGGCATGAATCATTTCAGATAGTAGTCCCGATACGATTCATCCGGAATGTCCTGTCCGGTTCTCATAATATTGTTCATCTGCCTCTTTTATGCGATTTATATCTCACAGGCTCCTGTCCTGTATCTCTTCTCCTTCAAATATGGCAGCATGGGCAGCGGCAAGCCGTGCTACCGGGATCCGGGGAGCGGAACAGGAGACATAGGTAAGCCCGATCTTGTGGCAGAACCTGATTGATGCAGGATGACCGCCATGCTCCCCGCAGATCCCGACCTCCATCTCCGGCCGTGTCTGTCTTCCCCACTTTATTGCGTGTTCCATAAGAAGCCCGACACCTTTTACATCTAAAACCTCGAAGGGATTGTCCTGGAGAATATGGCTCATATTATACAGGGGCAGGAACTTGTTCTCTGCATCTTCACGGGAGAATGAGAAGGTTGCCTGGGTCAGGTCATTGGTTCCGAATGAGAAGAATTCGGCCTCTTCAGCGAGATTCTCGGCTCTCATGCAGGCACGAACCACCTCAAGCATGGAACCGAACCTGAAAGAAAGGGACACGGTATACTGTGCCTCCACCTCAGTTTTTATCTCTTCCACCCACTCTTTGACTCGTTTTAATTCCTGGGCGGTGCATACCTGGGGTACCATTATCTGGGGATTTACCGGGAGTCCTTCTATCTGGCACTCAGCAGCTGCTTCAAGAACCGCCCGGATCTGCATGGTATAGATCTCAGGGAAGGTGAGACCGAGACGGACACCCCTGTGCCCGAGCATGGGATTTATCTCGTGCAGACCCCGGACTTTCCGAAGCATTGCCTCTTTGTTTTTAATTACCTCATCTACGAGACCCGGGTCGGCAAACTTCTGTATCCGGGGGTGGACATCGCGTGTCCGGTACAGGAAATCAACAGACTCGGAAAGGGTCTGGATCCCGAGCATGACCTTGCGGAGGTTTCGCAGATTCTGGATCTCGTCGGTCAGCTGTTGTTCCTGTGGTAAAAATTCATGAATCGGAGGATCGAGAAGACGGATGGTAACCGGCCGAAAACCCATTACCTGTAGTATGCCCTTAAAATCCTCACGCTGAATAGGGAGCAACCGGGAGAGGGCGTTCTTCCTGTCGTTCTCATTCTCGGCGACGATCATCTCGACCATTATCGGGAGCCGGTCACTTGCATTAAACATCCGTTCGGTCCGGCACAGGCCGATTCCCATGGCCCCAAATGATACGGCGATCTCAGCGTCCTTTGGTGTGTCAGCGTTTGCCATAACTTTGAGACGTGCCATCTCATCTGCCCAGGAGAGAAGGAGTGAGAGTTCGGGAGAGAATGCTGCCTCGATCATCGGTACCCTGCCCAGGTAGACTGATCCGGTGGATCCATCGATGGTTATCAGGGTTCCTTCATGAAATTCTACGTCACCGGCAGTTGCAGAGTTTCTTTGACCATCAACAACAATCCCTCCTGCACCAGCCACGCAGGGTTTGCCCATGCCCCGTGCCACCACTGCTGCATGCGAGGTCTTGCCTCCCCTGCTTGTGAGGATCCCCTGTGATGCAAAGAAACCATGGATATCCTCCGGCTTTGTCTCTTCCCTCACAAGGATGACCTTCTCTCCCTGCATTCCCCGTTGTTCTGCACGGTCAGCATTAAAAACAGCGATACCACAGGCAGCCCCTGGCGAGGCAGGAAGACCGTGCGCAATCGGTGTCACCGCTGCTTGTGGGTCAAGGTGGGGATAGATGAGCTGTTCAAGCATTTCCGGCTGGATACGAAGAAGGGCCGTCTTTTTATCGATGTATCCTGACTGTACCATCTCTACCGAGGTCCTGACAAGTGCCGTCGCGTTCATTTTTCCATTCCGTGTCTGAAGACAGTACAGAACTCCTTTCTCGATAGTAAACTCAAAATCCTGAACTTCCCGGTAATGGTCTTCTAACTGTCTTCGCAAAAGAAGCAGTTCCTGGTAGATTCCGGGCATCTCGTCTTGTAATGCAGCAATCGGCCGGGGTGTCCTGATACCGGCAACAACATCCTCGCCCTGGGCATTAACGAGGTACTCACCAAAGAGAACATTCTCTCCGGTTCCCGGATCCCGGGTAAATGCCACCCCGGTAGCAGAATCATTGCCCATATTGCCGAACACCATCGCAACGATATTTACCGCGGTACCGTTCGCCATATCAGGTGTTATCCCGAACTCTCTCCGGTAATCAACGGCACGTTTCCCCATCCATGACAAAAACACCGCTTTTATCGCGATTTCGAGCTGCTCATACGGATCCTGGGGGAAGGGTTGTTTCGTTTTTGCTGATACTATCTCCCGGTATCGCTGTGATATCTCTGCAAGATGGTCAGCAGAAAGGTCGATATCATCGGTTATCCCTGCTGCATCCTTTACCTGCGAAAACCCGGTATCAAATGCGTCTTCCGGGATACCGAGGGCAATCTTTCCAAAAAGTTGGATAAACCGGCGGTAGGAGTCATAAGCAAAACGCAGATTCCCTGTTTTTGATATTAGACCCTGCATGCTCTCTTCATTCAGACCGAGATTGAGAATAGTATCCATCATCCCTGGCATCGAGAGTGCAGAGCCGGATCGAACTGATACAAAGAGGGGATTGTCCCGTCCTCCAAATGATTTTCCTGTCTCCTTCTCAAGAAGGGTGATACCGGCACGAACCTGCTCCATAAGTCCGGGTGGGAGTGTCTGTGCCGGTTCCCCGAGAAAAGCAAGGCATGCCTCGGTACTGATAACAAATCCTGGCGGAACATGTAAGCCGATCTGTGTCATCTCACATAAATTGGCACCCTTGCCTCCCAGCAGTCTCTTGTTCTTTCCGTCTCCTTCATGGAAGGAATAAACCCATTTTTTCATACCTGTCACTTCTTTCCTGATTGCATCTCTTTTTTTACCGCCCTGGTCAAACCATGGATCTGATAGGTATAGCCTTGGTATGATACCATATAATCCTTTCAATGAGGGCAGAGAGGATCGTCTTTTTTATTGATTATAAAAAGGGAGTTCTTCTTTTTGGTTCATTCCAAAAAACCGGTTGCGATTTTTGGTAAAACAGAGATGAAAGGACGGGAATCCCTGTATGTGTCGTTCCAAAAAAGGTGTCAGGGTTTATAAGAACGTTCAGGATGAGATGCAAAAGGGAAGCTTTTACCATACCGGTATCAGCCCGGAATTTGTTCCGGTCAGACACCGGCCACCCTCCTGTGTGACAACGAAGGTATTCTCAATACCTATCATCCCGATACCGGGGATTCCTTTTTTTGGTTCAAGAGCGAGAACCATACCTTCCTGCAGCGGTTCATCATACCCACGGGCGATGACTGGTATCTCGTCTATTACAAGCCCTATCCCGTGACCAAGAAATCCTACCGTTCGCTCTTTATAGCCCATGAAATTCTCGAGGAATACAGGATCCAGGTCCTGTATGATGGTATCATAAATAAAGGAAGGGGCTATCCCGGGTTTTAAGAGTGGTGCCATCTGGTTCTGGATATCCACGCACTGGTGATGAATCGCAACAGCCTCATCGGGGAGAGGTTTTCCAAACATGTATGTCATGGTCTTGTCGGTGTGATATCCGTTTACTCCGCATCCGATATCAACAAAGACAAGGTCTCCTTTCTGTAACTTTCTCTCCCTGCTCCCCATGACCGGCACCGCAGGGGACATCCCGTAGCACCCGCCGGGACCGTCAAAGCTGGTAGGATATAATGAACTCTCTCCAAACCCGATCTGACCTAAAATCATCTCGGTATTAAACATCCCGAACCGTGAGACCCCATGATGCCCCTGCTCAACCATGACGGTGTAGAGATCCATGAGAAAAGATGCCTCGTTTGTTCCTTCCGTGAGCATGTCAGGAACAATCTCTTCAAGGACCCGCCGGTGTATCTCTCCTGACTGTTCCATCCATGCACGTTCATAGGGACTTTTCACTGCTCTGACACGCGCTACCTGCCGATCTAATCCTGATATCCCGCGTGAGGGAAAATATTTCCTGAACCGATCCAGGAGTGCTACCGGTACAACCTCGGTCTCGATGTGGATGGTTTTGTAGGGTCCCTGATGAATGGCAGCAGCATCCCGATAACTCTTCATGGGGCGGATGTCAGGAAAGGAGGACTCGTCCCGTGCACGCTCGATGCTTTTTCTGACCCAGAATACCGCATCACCGTCCCGCGGGATGAGAACCATGCCGTCCTGCATGGTTCCGGTGAAGTAATACTGGTTAATCCTCCCCATAATGACTGCCAGTTCCCAGTCAGGGTAATCATTATCCATCTGCTGGCAAAACCGCTGCATCCGGGAAGAAAGTTCAGCAGATGGAACAATAGTGTGCATTCCTTAGAATGCGATCCGGATCCTTTTACCGGTGTTCATTACGGCCTCTTCGTTGTTATCATGATACAATCATAGCCTGGCATAAAGGCTTTAATCAATCAGGGAATCATCTGCATGATTTAAGTATATATTGTAGAGGAGTGACCTGCGTAAAGAGAAGAGTTTAGGTGCAGCACCCGGAAGATCCCCCGTCTCCGCAGCCACACTCCTCTTTTCCGGTAAAAGCACCCCGTATCATGGCATACGCACAACCGACCCCACTATCAACCTGAATTGCTGAGACCGGGCAGTTGCGTTCGCACGCTCCACATTCCATACAGGCTTCTTTCTTATCCAGTACAACAGATCCGGAACCGGAAATAAAAACACGGTGAGGACAGACCTCGATACATCTCCCACAGTTCACACACTGGTTCGGGTCATATATAAGGGTATTTTCCAGGTACGAGTTCCATCGGTTCATGATATTATCACCAGTGAGAGGATTCCCATGCCTGCTGAAAGCAGAACCCCTCCAAGGAACAACCCTGCCATCGGCCTGATATACCGGTGGATCTCTTTCTTAACTCCTGATCGGGATGCAAATGGAGTAGATCCTGTGAAATTCAAGGCCAGGTAGGCGACAACAGCCGGGAAAACCAATAGTTCAGCAAGTGCCATTCCTGCCCTGATAATCATATCCCCGTTCTGACTGAGGAGGGTACCGACAGCACAGGGCAGAAAGATAATCCATCCGAGAAAGAAGCCCTTTGTAGAGAAGTCCTTTGTCGGCAGGTACGGCATGAGCATCGGAAACAGGATGGTCCCTGCTATGATTGCCAGAAGGATCCGATACGAGAGATCCCAGCTTACAAGAATCCCTGAGAGGAGAATGGCCGGTATTGCGAACTTGAGAATGTGTACCAGTTCTACCGGGATAAGAACTAATCGATCCCTCAAAGAGAAGGTAACCTCTCGCATGGCAGGGGTGATAGTCCGGGTTTTCAGAAAGCGCGGGATATCTGTAGCTCGAACCGGACCATATCGTACGGTAAATCCTGATCTTTGTGCTACCTCATGGGCAGATACGCCGGGAGCCCCGAGCTGGGGGATGATTATGTTCCGATGTGAAACGATCGTGGAAAGGTCTGTTTTTTGTATCCTGGATACGATCTCGCCAGTTCCAAAGGTACCCTTTCCCGCTGCACACCAGACATTGATCCCTTTTGTGTCGATAACGAGGATATACGCATCATAACCGGTAAGAGAAGAACGTAGCGCATCAAAACTAAGGGTATAATTTGCCGAGACAAAGACCATTGATTCGGGAGTGGGATTCCCGATTCTGTATAATCCCGGTTGCACGGTATGTTTCATGCGTCTGAATCCAAGACGGGCATTGAGATGATCCCAGTGATCAGCAACGGTAAGAGTGCTTGTCGCAGCCGGGATTTCATTCCGAAACGGTACGATTTTTTCCGTTGAACAATAGCAAGTCTTGTTGCCAGCATTATTATGAGAATTACAGGAACATGTTCTCTCTTCCATCGTTTTTCACTCCTGTTTCAGGAACTCTGCAAGGGGACTAAGTGCTTCTTTCACCATCCCTGAGAGGTGTTCTGTCCGTACAAGTACGAGACAGCAGATCTCTCCCTCCTTTGAAAGTGAGATCATGGCGAGTTTTTCACCAGGTTTCATTCCTGCATTCTCCCGTACATCCTTCGGGATAACAACCTGTCCGCGTTCATCCATGGAAAGGATTGCTTCTACCGAACAGGTATCCTGGCAGTTGCACAGGGGGTGATGTGTTTTATCTTCTCTCTGTAAAGTCATACTGATTTCCCTAACTTATCTGAAATTTCCTATCTATATGATATATCTTAATTATCAGTATTTTATGATTTTATCTTTCCTGATCCTGTATCTGCGTACGATTGTTTTCCACGATAGTAAATTCTTATTTTGAACGAGCGCAGATTTATTCTGCCACTATTATTCCGATACCGTATGAAGAGAAAAAATATTGAGATTATCAGGATATAACATTCTTTTCATTGCATGCTCCTTCTTGTGTCAGTTCTCGATCCAATACTCTGGTCTGCAGGGATTGCAGAGATAATGGAACGAAACGGGACATCTGCAGATAAGGGATGATCACTATGCTAAGGATATTCACGCAATACAGCGCAGTACTACCACAGCGTGATGTTATGGGATGCCTTGAAGACCTGCCATATGAGATTGTCCTCTCTAAAATTTCCATCTCTGAAGCCGCGAAATACCTGGGAAAATACAAGGAGTACTATGATCTCGAGTCCGGATCCCGGGTAGCCGGTGCCCGTCTTATCGGCAATCCCGATGTCAGGGTGGCGATTGATGGGAACTCCCTGTTTTTCCCGTACACGAAACCGTGTTACGGGACCTTTCTTGTTAAAGTAGAACTGCCGGAAGAAGAGATTGAGGCTATCAGGAAGGATATCTCCTCGAAAAGGAAGTAACATGTGTTTCCAGACTGATCCCGGGGATTGTAAAGAACATATAGGAAATAATCGTCCCTACGTGGTTGTAAACGTTGCCATGAGTGCTGATGGTAAGATCTCAACCCGGCAACGCCGTCAGGTAAAGTTGTCAGGGGAACAGGATTTCAAACGGGTGGATCTGCTTAAAGCGGGATCGGATGCGGTGATGGTTGGTATCGGGACCGTCCTTGCCGATGATCCCTCCCTGACCGTGAAATCACCCGATCTCAGCAGGGAACGGGTAGATCGGGGGAAGGATCCAAACCCTGTCCGGATTGTTATTGACAGTATGGCACGAACACCTCCCGATGCTGCAATACTCCATAAAGGCTTGGGGATGAGGATCATTGCGTGCAGCAGGAAAGCACCGGCAGATCGTCTTGCTGTTCTTCGTGCACATGCGATTATCATCCAGACTGGTGAAAAAGAGGTGGATCTCACATCCCTCTTTGCAAAACTTCCAGAGTATGGGATTCGATCTTTGATGGTTGAAGGAGGGGGGACACTTATCTGGTCACTCTTTTTAAATGGCCTGATTGATGAGTTCTCTACTTTTATCAGCAACAGGATAATCGGGGGAAAAGATGCCCCGACACCGGCAGACGGTGATGGATTCATCACTGAGGATTTTTTTCCGGATCTCAACCTTGTATCTGCAGAACAGATAGAAGACGGAGTATTCATCAGGTGGAGGGTCCTACCCGGTAAGCCCTTTTCAATAACCGGTTCATCACGGTACAGAAACATCTCTGATTCCGGAAAGGTATCATAATGCGGATACATACAATTATATCATATCGGTTAGAAGATCGATACGACAGTACTGAACATAAAAACTGTTTCTTTACATAAAAAAGGGAAATTGGGTAATGGCGATAATACTTGTTGTTGAGGACAATGCAGTCATAGCAGACCTTATCAGGTGGCGCCTTACCGAGATGGGATATGAAGTAACAGCCTGTGTTTCCACCGGCAGGGATGCTATCGAAGAGGTAGAGAAACGGCTCCCTGATCTCATTTTAATGGATATCGATCTTCCGGGGGGAATGGACGGGATCGAGGCAGCGACGATCATAAAAGAACGGTTCAACTGCAGGTTTATGTACCTTACCTCGCTCTACGACGACAGTGTCGTTTCACGTGCCCGATCAACCGGTCCCCGTGGGTATATTGTTAAGCCGTTCTCTGACAGTCAGCTGAAAGCGTCTGTTGAGATGGCATTGAGTGATACTGATACCTGAATGGTTGGGCTTTTGCGGTTCTATCAACCAGACGTTTTTCAGATGAGTGAGAATAGAATTGATAATCCGGATAATTCCCAATAAACCACGCCAGGGTTATTATGAGGCAGGATATCCGGGAAAGCCTGGGAAAAAAGTTTAAGGTGATCTGCCTTACAGGCTGATTGTTGTTAATCCATATTCAGCGGTAACGTATGCCACATTCCCGTCAACAAAGACACTTGAACCGGCTGACAAAACCTCTCCCTCGTCACGATCACGGATGATCCGAATCTCTTTCGGATTTGCAGGATCTGTCACATCAATGACTGCAAATCCTCCCTGCCCTACAATATAGGCATAGGACCCGTCAACGAAAAGATCGTTTACTCCCCCCTCCCCTACCGGGTTTGTTATGCATCCCGCATGGAACGGGTGTCCGGGATCGGAGATATCAACGATCTCAAGGGCGTCTGATCCGATCACGTATGCATAATAATCTGATATTACAACACTGTCAGGACTTTTCAGGCGGGCTCCACCCGTCCCGTCACTCAATTGTGCCATCAGTTCCGGGTTATCAGGATTAATAACATTCACCATGTACAGGGTGTTATCAAAGTTGCTTACGGCACAGGCAAACCATTCTGAGGCATCTACGCTGTTTATATCATGATCTCCAGGAACAATACTTCCCATGCATTCAGGTTCCAGAGGATTTTGTACATTAACAATGACAAGCCCCTCCATGAAACACGCGAGATAGGCATAGGCACCCTCAACATCCACGCTGCAGGGCTCAAATACCTTTCCCTGCAGGGACGCAGCATGAACCGGATATGCCGGGTCGGTGATATCCACTATCTCGAGAGCTCCCATACCTCCGTTACTTGCAATAAATGCGTAATTGTCATAAATATCGATACTTCTGGCGAAATTGAGCATCGCATCCCCGTCCTCATGATGAAGAGTTGCCACGAGAACCGGTGATGATGGTATGGTGATATCCACGACCTCAAGGCTGCCACCGCTCATAGCAGAGGACAGTCCCATTTCTGATACCACGTATGCATGATCCCCTTGTACCGACACATCCCACGAACCGGCCCCGTCATCACTACATTCAACATAACCGAGAATAACCGGATCCGGGACGATCTGCTCTCTACTTTCCTCTCCGATGCAGGGAGATACTACGCATATGAAACACAATATCATAATCCTGCTGAAGTATACTCTCATCTGATCCCGTTTCCCAAAGGGAGTGCTGGAATTCCCTTTCTGAATTGAGGAAGAGAGTTCTTTCATAAAGGATTAAAACCATTGGATTATTACCGGAATCCGTGTTGTCAGTATGAGATCCGTCTGACTATGAAAGAATTATAACGAGAGAAAATTCCTGAGTATGGCAAGCCCTGTCTCTCCGCTCTTCTCAGGATGAAACTGCACTCCCCAGGCAGTACCGTTTCGAACCGATGATGCAAACCGGCAGATGTGACTGGTCGATGTGAGGGTATAGGCAGGAGCCGTGTCAGCATAATAGGAATGCACAAAATAGACAAAGGATTCATCAGGAATTCCCTCAAATAAGGGATCATCCTGCTCCTGGTATATCGTGTTCCACCCCATGTGCGGAATCTTGTATCCCTTTGCCTCAGGAAAACGCCTGACAACCCCGGGAATCAATCCAACACCCTTATGCATGCCATGTTCCTCGGATAGTTCCATGAGCATCTGCATCCCGAGGCAGACTCCAAGTATCGGGACAGAATTAAAAGAGTTTACCAGTACCTCCTGCAGCGGTGCAAGGTGCATCATCCCCTCGGAGAATGCACCGACACCAGGAAGAATTATCCCGTCTGCCCCGGCAATCATCTCAATATCAGATGTGATGACTGGTTTTCCCCCTGCTTTTATAATCCCCCTGCTTACACTCCGGAGATTTCCAACACCATAATCGATAATGGCAATCGTTTTCATTCAGGACTCCTTTCCACTTTTTTTCTCCATCCGCCTTTTATCCAGGCCTCGGATTTTTCGTTGGCTGATCCCCAGTTCTCTACCTTCTTTTCCCATTCACTCCAGAGAGCAGGATATTGCTCCTCGATACCCGAAAGAACGCCCATATCACTTGCAGGACACATGTAACACCCGATCCGGTCAAGCCGGTTTTCATATAAGATATTGTATGGTGCACTGTTTTTAAAAATAAAAAGCCAGACATGCAATGCAGTCCAGGTATGGATAGGAGCTGCACAGAGTTGGTTTTTTACATAACTGTTCCGCCAGACACGCGGATTCTTCATCCGGGAGAATGATTCGTACTTCCTCTGCCCGATAAAGGAGAGTATCTCCCCGTAATGATCCCTGATATACTCCCGCACGGGATCGAGTTTACAGACCCGGCAGCACCACCGGTTATCGATAGAAGGTGGCCCCTGTTCGTGAAAGGTATTCCAGAATTCCCGGGCAGCATCGATCCAGATGAGCGGGAGCTGATACCTTTCTGCAACCATCCGGATATTCTCAAGTGTCTCTGGAAATTCGAGACCGGTGTCGATGGTAAGGAGCGGTACCGGTCCGCATGCCTCAAGGACCACGAGAAGGGTGGCAAGACTGTCCTTTCCACCTGAAAAAGAGACTGTCTTTACGAGGTCCGGATTCTTCAAAATGACATTTCTGACAAAGGCAACAGAAGCATTCTTTGCACGTGTTAATTCAGGTTCATTCGCAACTACTGCATCGTTCCATGTTGCGGTTCCGGGAAGGAAGGAAGAGCTGACATTTTTTCTGGTCTTTACGATCTGCCCGCGTGTCAGGGTTCGGGCGGTAATACTGTCTGTACGTGCCCGTCCCACACCGATACACCGCAGATCCCGGTCAAGGATAAAGACCTCATCACCAGCAATGACGCCGTCGGCAATCGCAACAAGACCGGGGGCAAGAACACTGGACCCTTCCTTTTCTATAAAAGGAACTGCTCCATCATCAACAATGACATATCCCTTCTTCGGTTGCAGGATATTCCCTGCAACGGGACGAGGCAGCGCTTCCCATATCTTTTTGCCGGGCAGGAACCGTATGGCACCAACAACCGTTCCTCCCATGACGATCTCTTCCATCCGGTCATCGTCAGGTACTTTCGATAAAAGAACCAGGTTCCCTTCGGGTAGTAAGGTTTCACCATAAAAATGCTGGTAGATCCTGTTTATAAAAGCAATATCGGCCGGAAATGCAGGTCTCGCATCCCCCGGCGGAGTTACCGGAACAGGGCGCGTAGTGGCACCACAGGCACAGGTGGCAGACAATACCGGAACATGGCATGTATCGCACCAGTGAAGCATAATCCGCCCATGATAAAGACCGCCCATTGCTACTGAGTGGAGATTGTGAGCTATAAAAAGGTAGGTCTTCCCTTTCATTGCTACCAGAAAACCGGATGGTATCAGGGAAAAACCGAAAATTTCAGGATCATCCGGCAGAATGGGGTAAGATCAGGTAAAAATCAATAATATGGGGCCAATTTCAGAAAATTCATACGATTCTCACTCTTTTTCCTATCGTATTATCACAACTAATATCTTATATCGAATCTGACATTATTACCGTTTCGATTGAGAGTTGTTCAAGACAAAACCGGAAATCTTGGCTTTTCTGTGATGTACAATACTGTGAGGTTGTATTGATGATTGCTTTTCTCGTAACTACCGTATTTATATTCATTTTATATCTGATTCTGACCGCGGGAAGTGGTACTCTCGGTCTGTGGTCATACGAGGAACTGGGAGCCGGTATCGTGCTCTCCCTGCTTGTTGGTGCTGTATCAAGCCGGTTCTTCTGCAAAGAAAGGAGCGTTCGCATGGCAAATCCTGTTCGGATCCTCAGGCTCCTGATTTATGTCCTCATACTCTTCCCCCTGGAGATGGCAAGGGCAAACCTGGATGTTGCATACCGGGTGATAACCGGGAGGATTCGTCCGGGGATTATCAGGATACACCCTGAGTTACAGACAGATCTTGGAATTCTCATGCTTGCAAACTCAATAACCCTGACCCCGGGGACACTGACCGTTGCAGCAGACGAGAAAACAGGTGATCTGTTTATCCACCTGATAAACATCCCTGAGGGGCTTGAGAAAAAAGAGATCGTAAAGACATCAGATCTCTTCTCATTCTTTGATCTGCCTGCCTGGATCCGGAGGATAGCTGAATGATCCTGTTGTTTCCGGAACCCTTTGAGATATGTGTCCTGGTTCTGGCCGTTCTTATCCTTGTCGCACTCTACCGGTTAGTGGCAGGACCGACTTCTCCTGACCGTGTCGTAGCTCTTGATGCCATCAACACCCTTGTTGTCGGTATCATGTTTGCACTCGGGGTTATATTCCGGGAGAATATCTTTGTTGATGTGGCTATTCTCTATGCCGTGCTCTCGTTTATCGGGACGATTTACTATGCCTGGTATATCGGAGGGAGATATACATGATAATAGAACCATTGATTGCAATCTGCATCATCATAGGACTCGTCTTCTCTGCACTCGGGATTTTTGGCCTTATCCGGTTTCCTGATGTCTATACCCGTCTTCATGCAGAGACCAAGGCAACCACGTTTGGAAGCATCTTTATCGGTCTTGCAGTTATTCTGTATGCACTTTTCAGATGGGATGATGCCGGAGAAGGGATCTCACTGGCAGCCCACGTCCTGATTGGAATCATTATCCTTATGGTAACGAACGCAACCGGTTCCCATGCAATTGCACGGGCAGCATATAAAAGCGGACAGAAACCGGATCCATCAGTAACTGATGCGTTAGCGGATGTGGAACCATGATTGAAGTATTACAGATTATCATCCTTATTGGTCTTCTGCTCACCGCTATCCTTGCGGTTCTGCAAACAGATCTTCTCCATGCCGCAGTCACCCTGGGTGCGTTCTCCTTCCTGCTGGCGCTGGAGTTCTATATTCTGCAGGCACCTGATGTGGCCATTGCAGAGGCAGGGATCGGTGCTGCACTAACGACCGCCATCTTTATCTTTGCCATCCGGGCTGTCGGAAGAAAAGAGGTGACCTCATGAACCGGAAAAATGGAATTACGGTGTGCATCATCGCAATCATCGCGGTTGTTCTGATATATGCCCAGTCAGGCATCTCCTTTGGAGATCCGGTCTATCAGGACATGGACCAGTACTTCCTTTTAAACGGACAGGTGCAGACCGGAGGGAACAATATCTGTACCGATGTCGTCTTTGATTTCAGGGCGTTTGATACGCTGGGCGAAGCGACGGTACTCTTTACCGCGGTAATGGGGGTAATTGTTATCTTTCGTCGTCTTATGAAAGGAGAAGAGTATGAAGCAGAGTAATATCGTCAGGATTACCGCAGACATCATGTTCCCGTTTATCATGATCTTTGGTGCCTATGTTGTGCTTCACGGTCACCTGACACCGGGAGGTGGTTTCCAGGGAGGTGCGGTCATGGCAAGCGGGGTTGTATTACTGCTCATTGCTCACTGCGACAAGGATATAAAAACCCTCATTCCTACGCAGATACTGAAGAATGTTGAGACCTTCGGACTGCTGCTTTTTGGTCTCTCTGCTCTGGCAGCAGTGATTCTCGGGAGCGGATTTTTTACCAACTGGCTGGTAAACACCGGTCTGCTCTTCGGAACCCCGGTAGAATACGGGCCAAATCCCGGCTACCTCAACACAGGAGGAGTAATTCCGGTAATGAATATTGCCGTCGGTCTGGAGGTTCTCGCTGCCTTAAGCGTCATTGCAGTCATCATGTTCCGTAGTACAGAACCTGATTGCGGAGGTGAGGAACAATGATTGGAAATGCTCCCTTTTTTGTAGCCATGCTGCTTATCATCATCGGGATTACCGGTATGCTCACGAGGTATAACCTGGTAAGGATAATCATAAGCCTGACGATCCTTGAGTCAGGAGTAAACCTCTTTCTCGTCTCTCTCGGGTACCGGGAAGGAGGTATAGCTCCTATCTTTACCGGATCCCCTGATGGTGCGCTGATGGTGATGCCGACAGTCCAGGCGATGACACTGACAAACATTGTCATCGGACTTGCAACAACCGCACTTCTTCTCTCGTTTATTATGGTACTGCACCGGCGGTACGGTACCTGTGATATCAGGGAGATACGGAGGCTTCGGGGATGACCGGAATGGATCTGTTTGCAAACCTTCCCGGACTTCTTTTGGCAGTGCCTCTTATCTTTGCATTCGCCACCCCCCTTATCGGCAGGTACCTGCCGCGTGCCAGGGACGGCTGGGTACTGCTTGGGATGGTACTGACCACGGTTATCGGGCTTCTTATTGCATCAGCAGTATTTACCGGCGGGACCGTTGCATATACCTTCGGGGTACCTGACCCGTCAGTTACGGTTCCCCCTGATTCCGGAGGAATACCTGTCAGGATCATCTTTAATATCGATGCAATGAGTGCCTTTATGGTCGTCATTGCGGTTGTTACCGGGCTGTGTGTCATGCTGTACTCCCTCTCCGCCGCTTCCCGGAGCAGTGGAAAAGACGGGTATTATACCCTCTTCCTCCTCCTTGTTGCCGGAGTACTCGGGATGGTCTGCACCGGCGATCTCTTTAATTTCTTTGTATTCCTCGAGATAGCGTCCCTTGCCGGGGCTGCACTGGTGGCGTTCCGGGTAGACAAAGGTATCGCGATAGAAGCAGGGCTTAAATATGCGATGCTCTCCACGATCGGAGGTCTCTTCTTCCTCCTTGGTGTAGCATTGCTCTTTGGTCAGTACAATACCCTCAATATTGCATTTCTTGCAGAACGGATGGGAACAACCGGTCTTACAACACCTGATGCAGTGGCGCTTGTTCTCTTTGTGACCGCACTTGCCATGAAATGCGGAGCAGTACCGATGCATTTCTGGGCTCCGGATGCATATGCAATGGCTCCGGCAGCAGTCACCGCATTCCTGGTAGTCTCAAGTCAGGCAAGCCTGTATGCCCTCTTCAGGATCTGCTTCTCGCTCTACGGGCAGACATTAAATACCGTTCTTCTGGGCTGGTTCATCATTATCCTTGGTCTTCTTTCCATGTTCATCGGGGTCACGATGGCTATCCTGCAGAAGGATGTCAAACGGCTGATGGCATACCATGCGGTATCCCAGACCGGGTACATGCTTCTTGGTGTCGGTGTCGGGCTCGCGGTTCTCTCAAGTCCCCTGCTACTCTCGAATTTTGGCATGATGGCAATGGAAGGAGGAATCTTTCATATCATGAACCATGCTTTTTATAAGGGCCTCCTCTTCCTTACCGCAGGAGTAATCTTTTACCGGTGCGGTACCCGTAACTTAAATGACCTCGGCGGCCTCGGGCATTCGATGAAATGGACGATGCTCTTCTTTATCATTGGTGCCCTTGCTATCGCCGGGATCCCTCCGTTTAACGGATTTGCCTCTAAATTAATGATCTATGAGTCGGTTTTCTCCTTTAATCCTCTCCTCTCCATCATTGCAATGGTCGTCAGTATCCTCACCCTTGCTTCGTTCGTGAAAGTGTTCCATTCGATCTTCATGGGGCCGAAACGGCCGGAATTTGCAGATGTGACCGAGGCACCACTACCCATGCTTTTCGGTATGGGGGTTTTAAGCATCCTTGTTATCCTCTTTGGGATCTTCCCTGAACAGGTTGTTGAGGTCATGGTAGCCCCGGCAGCGTCTGCCCTGGCTGACCAGGCAGGGTATATCGGCAGTGTAATGGGAGGTGCTTAATGAACGGAATAGAAACACTCACAACCGGGTTTGGTTTCTGGAATCCTATCTTCTGGGTTGCAGGATTTGTGATAGCTCTCATCATTACCTGGATCATCTGGAGAAGGGGAGAAGCAACCTACAATACATCTCCCTCTTCTACCGGGCCGTTCCTGTCAGGGAATGCGGAGCCACAACCCGGTGAGATCCATGTTCCCGGCGGCAATCTGTACTGGGGTTTTACACAGGCTCTAGAGCGGTACTATGCAGTGATAAAACCGCTTCATACCGGTAACCTTGCCGATTATATGCTGTGGTACATGGGAATAACAGCGATTATGCTGATCCTGGTGGTGATGGTACCATGAGATTATCACCATCCTTTAACCGGTCGCTCTGGGTGTTTCACTTAAACACCGGGTCATGCAACGGATGTGATGTCGAGATCGTAGCCACCTTATGTCCGCGCTATGATCCGGAACGTTTCGGAATCAAGCTGGTAGGCTCTCCCCGCCATGCCGATGTCCTGCTGGTTACCGGGCCCGTAACCCATCCCATGGCTGACCGGGTACGCCGGGTGTATGAACAGGTTCCGGATCCCAAGGTTGTTCTCTGTGTCGGAACCTGTGGTCAGTCAGGTGGTGTGTTCTATGACAGTTACAACCTTGACGGACCGATAAACGAGATTATTCCGGTTGATGTGTATGTTCCCGGCTGTGCCCCGCGGCCGGAGGCGATAATCAACGGGGTAGTACAGGCGATTGCAAAGCTTGAAAGACTCGAGAACGGGGGGAAGAAGTAATGGATCAGATGATTACTCCGGAACAGCTTGCAGACCGGTACAAGAGACGATTTGGTGAGAAGATACCGGTGCTGCGTGTATCTGAGCGGTGTGAAGGAGTAAAAAAGACACCGAAACGATCGATATGGTTTTCCGTTCCCAGGGACCTGCTCGTTGATGCGATCAGGGAACTTAAAACAGTGGATTATCCTCACCTCGCTGTTATATCTGCAGTTGACAATGGCGATGCCATCGATCTCCTGTATCACCTGACAATCGGGTACGGAGAACGGGGCAGGGAGATCCTCGTGACGTTTACGGTAGCAGTGCCCAAAGCCGATCCGGTAATCCCGACGATATCAGGTGAGATTCCGGGCGCGGTTTATTCTGAGCGTGAGAAGCAGGAGATGATTGGAGTTACCGTTGCAGGGATTCCTGACAACCGCGGACTTTTTCTCCCTGATGACTTCCCGAAAGGGGTATACCCGTGGAGAAAGGATGAGACCGGAATTCGCGAGAATATGGTTAGGGAGCTCTGGAAAGTCGATCGCCCGACTGATCGTCCCACTCCTCCTGTCTCATCACCGGTTGCGAAAAAGCCGGATTCTGCAGAAGAGACAGAGGGGTGCGAACCGGATCTCCCTGTTGATACCCCTGTGAATGCAGATGGGAAAGAGGTGCAGTCATGAGTGAAATGCAGAAGAAAAAAGCCCCCTATACCGTTCCGATTGGTCCTACCCATCCGGCTCTCAAGGAGCCCATCCTTTTCACCTTCCAGCTGGATGGTGAGGTGATACAGGATCTGGACTTTGCTCCCGGGAAAGCCCACCGGGGTATTGAATGGATGGGAATGCAGAGAAACCCGGTCCAGATACTTCATCTCTGTGACCGGATATGTGGTATCTGTGGAGTATCACACTCACTTGCGTTTGCCCAGGCAGTAGAAGAAGCGGGAAATATCCCGGTTCCTGACAGGGCATATTACGTGCGGAGCATCATTGCCGAGTTTGAACGAATCCAGTCCCACCTGCTCTGGGCAGGAGTCGCTGCTCACGAACTGGGATTTGATACCCTCTTTTATCTTGCCTGGCAGGTTCGTGAAGAGGCAACCGATGTCCTTGAGTACCTGACCGGGAACCGTATCAACTATGGCATCATCCAGATAGGCGGGGTGAGACGGGATATCACCGCTCTTATGTTTCCGAGAATTGAGAAGGCCCTAGTATATTATGAGGATCTGTTTGAGAAGATGACAAACCTCTTCCTCAACGATAAGACGATAGGGATGCGGTGCAAGAATACCGGGATATTGCCGCGGGACACAGCACTTGAACTCTGCACGGTGGGCCCTACCATACGGGCGTCCGGAGTGAAGGCTGATGTACGGGTTGATATGCCCTATGCTGCATACGGGGACCTCGATATTGATTATGTCCAGCCTGATGTATGGGGAGGAGAGACAAATGGAGATGTCTTTGACCGGATTGTTGTACGACTGTATGAAATACTTCAGTCTGTCCAGATTATCCGTGACTGCATGAAGCAGATGCCGGAAGGACCGGTCCTCTCTGAAACAAAGTATGCAAAACTGCTCTCAAACTTAAAAAAGGTAGAAGGAGAAGCGATCGGCCGGGTTGAGGCTCCACGCGGGGAGTGTTTCCACTTTGTCAGGATGAAGGGGAAAGAGGCCCCGGAGTCATGGAAGGTCAAGGCATCTACATACTCAAACCAGATGGCATGGCTTGAGATGTTACGAGGTGAGCAGGTGGCAGATATTCCCATCATTGTTGCATCGATTGATCCCTGCATGTCCTGCACTGACAGGGTCATGTTCATCAGGAACAATGAGACCGATATCTGTACCAAGGAGTACCTGCACCGGTTATCGGTTGAGAAGACACGGAGGATGCAGGAATGACTGCTCTCCCTGAAATTGTCTGGTTTGTGGCAGGGGCAGTACTCATATCTGTCTATGGTATCGTCTTTGGCCTGCTCTTTATGGGAATAGACCGGGTACTGGCTGCCCGGATGCAGATGCGGCAGGGTCCCCCCGTTCTCCAGCCGTTTATCGATATCAGAAAGCTCCTCTGTAAAGACAGTGTTGTTCCAACTCATGCCGTATCGAGTATCTTTCATGCAGCCCCTTTCATCGCTGTTGCAGGTGCAATCTCCATCCTCTTCTATCTCCCGGTAGGCGGGTTTTTGCCGGTCGCTGCACCGGCATCAGGGGTATCTGAGTGGGGTGATGTTATCCTTATCATGTACCTCTTAACCGTTCCGGCACTGGCGATGGTTGCCGGTGGATTCGCTTCAGGATCACCGTATGCCAGTATTGGTGCCCAGCGTGAGATGGTAACTATCATGGCATATGAGTTCCCGCTCGCTGTTGCCATCATCGCTATTGCATGGCGTCTCTCTGCCGCAGGGGTTGCATTCCCGTTCTCGGTAGTGACCCTTTCATCAGTTCCGATATGGAGTGTTGTAGGCCCGCTCGGCATCATCGGGGTCATCATCCTTCTGGTTGTGCTTGCGTGGGTGACTCCGGCAGAACTCTCCCGCATCCCCTGTGATACGCCTGAGGCAGAGACGGAACTGTGTGGCGGCCTGCTTGTCGAGTATTCGGGACGGAACCTTGCTTTATTCTATCTCTCCATGGGAGTGAAACTGGTTGCCATGGCATCTCTTACCGTCCTTCTCTTCCTCCCCTGGAACCTCTCCTGGTTCCTGCCGATTGAGGGGGTCATGGCACAGGTTGCCGATCTTATCTTCTTCCTCGGGAAGTTACTCCTCGTGATGTTCTTCTCGGTCTCGCTTATCAGGGTCTCGATGGCCAGGTTTCGGATCAACCATCTCGTTACCATCTACTGGGGGTACCTCGCTCTGGCCGCACTCATCGGTCTTGCCTGTGTCGTTCTTGACGGGATGATCACCGTTCCCGGGGGGTGTCTTATATGATGTGGCTGCCCTCTGTCAGAATGGTTATCAGGCAGGTTTTCAGGAAACCTGCAACAAATCTCTTCCCTGCAAAGCATCTCCCCCCATCGATAACAGGATTTCTCGGGAATGTTGCTGCAGGAAAAGCGACAATAACGCCTCCTATCGCTACTCCTGACCGGTTCCGGGGCATGATCCGGTATGACCGGGACAGTTGTATCGGTTGCCGGCTCTGTCTCAGGGTTTGTCCTGCCCATGCGATTGAGTTCCTGCCGGAAACAAAGCGGATTCGAATCTATGTCACAAACTGCATCTTCTGCAGCCAGTGTAATGATGTCTGCTCGACCGGGTCACTCCAGATGAGCAGTGACTTCCTGCTTGCCACCGAGGACCGGTTTTCTGAGAACCTGATTGTTGAGTAACTCATCTTTTTCCCTGCAATTTTTCCGTTCTCCTCTCTCTATTACGAATGCCTGCAGATTGAACTTCCTCTGCAGAACGGAGTGTTTCTGCATTCTCAGAACGTTTATCCTGCCATAATCCAAATATCTTCACGAAATGTCATATGTCCTTGAAATGCTCGTTATTCTTTTTTTAATCGCACTTAATGGAATCTTTGCCATGTCTGAATTTGCGATAGTATCAGCAAAAAAAATGCGGCTGGTAAAGATGGAACAGGAAGGCGATGTACGGGCAACCGTTGCCCTTGATCTTGCCCGTGAACCAACACCATTCCTCTCAACGATACAGATCGGCATCACGCTGGTTGGTATCTTTGCCGGAGCCTTTGGGGGAGCGATGCTGGCAGAACAGCTCGGGGTATATCTCAACGAGATATTTCCCTCAGTGCCATACAGTGATCTCCTGAGTTTAGCCCTTGTGGTACTCGTGATCACCTATTTTACTCTGGTGTTTGGCGAAATTGTCCCAAAACGCATCGCCTTGCAGAATCCCGAGCGTATTGCCGTAATGGTAGCAAAACCATTGCGATTACTATCAGTCATAGCAAGACCACTGGTAATGATTCTGAGTGCATCGACGAATGCGATATTACACATTGCACGCTTACGGGAGGATGCCGCTCCTCTGGTTACCGAGGAGGATATCAAAATTCTCCTTGCTGAAGGAACAAAAGACGGAATTTTTTTCCAATCAGAACTCAGCATGGTAACCGGGGTGTTTGCACTCGACGATCGACGTGTTGAAACCCTCATGACACACCGTCCTGATATTATCACACTTGATTTACTCGATCCAGTCAATGAAAACCTGCAGATAATGATTGAGAGCTGTCATTCTTCTTTTCCGGTATATGAGGAACATATCGATAATATTGTAGGGATGATCTCGATTAAGGATGTTTTGAGAACAGTTGTTCAGGATGACAGGTATGATCTTCGTGCTTCCCTCACCCAGCCGCTGTTTATCCCGGAAGGAATCAGTGTTTTAACCCTCCTTGAATCGTTTAAGAAGAGTGGTGTTCTCATTGCTCTGGTGACTGATGAGTATGGAGGTATCCAGGGTATCATCACCCTGCATGATATTTTAGAGGCAATTGTTGGTGATGTTCATTCTCCGGGAGAACCGGTAGAGACACCGATTGTGAGACGAAAAGATGGATCCTGGCTCATTGATGGTGACGTTTCTCTTGAAGATATCCATGATCATATACCGGTAAATTATACTCCTGAAGAAGGGCGGGGCCATTACCGGACGATTGCAGGTTTTATCCTGTATATGTTGCAGAGGATCCCGATTGCCGGGGATTATTTTGAGTATGAAGGGTTTCGTTTTGAGGTGGTGGATATGGATAAAAAAAGGATAGATAAAGTCATGGTATCACGGGTACCTGATTTCTTTCAGGAAGGTTCTCAGGGTAAGGAGAAGGAAATTTCCGGTGAAGAATAGATAATCCGGGCTTTGTAGATCTCTTGAGGAGGATACATTTTCCGTTTTATCCAAGTTTGTTTTTTGTACGATAGGAATGGATACAGGAGGACTGCAGTTACACCATCTGGTTTTAGTCTCATCCCGGTATCGTTTGTTGTGTTTAAATACTGCGGGATAGATGGTAATGGTAGAAACACTTCCTGTAGTGAGGAAGTGTACCTCCTGCATCCACTTCTTTTTTTTCCTTGTATCAATCTGTAGAAAAGGTTTGTCAGACTGATCTTGAATGAATGAGTATTCCGGTAACACCATCTGGTTTTAGTCTCATCCCGGTATCGTTT
>JAFGOM010000116.1 GCA_016926505.1 Methanospirillaceae archaeon | reverse complement strand
ACCGGGAAGATGTCCTCTTTGTCGTCGGCCGTATCATCCAGTGGGTCTACCGCCAGGCATGGGGAGATATCCTCCTGCCAGACCAGATCGATGATCTTGATTATGACCGGTTTAAGTGTGAAATTTTAGAGAGTCTGGATCCGGAACATATCGAAGAGAGATATTAGCGGTTATGCGCAGCCCTATATCGTTTAAGAGACAATTCATACCATGGATCTTGAAAAACGGATAACCGGCCTCTTATTCCGGCCGGTTGACACCTACCGGGCACTGCATGATGAAGAGTGGACGCTGTCTCTGAAATATTACTGTCTGCTTCTTGGGATCTTTACCATCCTTGAAGGAATAATCACAGGTCTCATCCTCTTTCCCATGGGCATTCTTACCGGAATCGGAGAGATAATACCCATTCCCCTGTTATTTATCCTGATACTTATCTTCATATTTCTCGCAAACCTCATCTGTCTCTTCCTGATGAGCGGGTTTATGCATATCTTTGTTCACCTTCTCGGTGGTACACGGGGCTTTTTCGAGACACTGAAAGTTCTTGCAAACGCTGCAACCCCTTCCCTGTTACTGGGATGGATCCCGTTAATCGGCATCATCGGCTGGTTCTGGACGCTGATTTTAAATGTAACCGGCATTCAGGAGCTGCAGCACCTCTCAACACCGAGAGCTCTTGTTGCAGTCATTGCACCGATCTGCATTATCTTTCTAATATTCATCATCGTGTACATCGCATTTGTTTTCATGTTCCTTATTGGAGCAGCGGCATTCGGCATGGATCCGGTTATATCCGGTACCGGCCCGATGATGCAGGTAATCGATTAAGGGATTAAAATATCAGGTACATCTTTTTTTAAAAAAGAATTGATCATTCCTTTATCTGAGGAATACGGGAAAAAGCAGGTATTGGTTCCGATTTTTCGGTCTATTCACCGGTTTGTTGCCTGCATGGAAAAAAATGAAAAGAGGTCAGATGCGGCTGACAGGTTATTTGAAACAGCCGAGCTGGCATTTTCGTATCTTGATATCATGAGCATTACAATACCGTGCAAGATCTATCTTGCTGATCCCATGCTTCTCTGATAACTCAAACGCAAGCGGACACGGGAGAGAATCATCTACCCCTGCTTCAGTAAATATAACCCTGATTGTATCTTCCAGTTCTGAATCCATAATATTATATTAATTTACTTTCAGAGGGATTAACTTAACTAACCTCTTAACCCTTCGACCACTCCTGATTAAATTGGTAAAAAACCGATCCAGAGAGACGGAAAGGCCGTTTACTCACTCACAGACATCTTTTGTAAATACTCCCTATTCTTATCACTACCTCCTGTTTCATCGCATAAAAGAGATATCCATACAGGTATATTGTATCCGGATCATTGAATGAAGAGGTGAACTGTGATGCTATGCTCTCGGGATCATGAGATAAAAGATACCGGTACACTCCCTGTTTCTTATATCGCTCATATCATGCAGACGGGAGAATGCGAGACGGGTATCCGTGACAATATCCTCGTACATGCACAAAGAACGGCAGAAGCTCTCCTGACCTGCAGATCTCTTGATCCTCGTCTTGCCATAGTATACTGGGAATGGCTGTCAGATAACACAATTACCACGATCTCTGCAAAAGATGCGAATAAATTCCTGCTCGGCTGTATCCTTGACCGGAGGGCAGAGGGAATTGATATCTGGGATAATACCCGGTTCGTTATCGATGATATTCTTGGGGATCCTCCCCGGCTCTGGCACCTGATACGGGAATACTCTCCTGATGAATGGAACAAACAGGCGATAATCTTTGACCTGCATCCCCAGGAGAAGATACATAATGCCATATGGCACATTGCAGGAGAGATGATACGCTGGTATCATGGTGATGCACGGCAGATCTGGTCAGACTGCGAACAGAACCCGCGGGAGATCGCACACCGCCTGAAACGACTCGGGGTTCCTCCCATCACCGCCAGTATGATCCTTGGGGCACTCAAAGATGAGGGATATGTAACCGGCCCCTGTGATGTACGGGCAGATGCACCGGTTGCACGGATTCTTGCAAGGCTCATCTGTGGGATGGAGGAGAAACTTACGGAATATGAAGCCGTAAGAATTGCACGACTCATGTATCCAAAAGATCCCTGGGTCCTTGATCGCCCGCTGTATCTTATCGGGATAAATTATTGCCATATAAAACCTGCCTGTTCCGGCTGTCCTGTCCATGAATACTGCCTGTATTGCAGGACACAAAAAGAAGAGAGAAAAACACCCTATTGTGTATATAAAGAACTCTTCGGGAAGAGAACTATCCAGACATCACTGGATCTGTTCTGAAGCGGTCAATCCTGATATCTGACCGGTCAGGTCTCCGATAAAAAAATGGGTTATTCTTTTCGCCGCATCTCATCAATGAACCGGGAGACCTGCATGGGTTTAATATCAATCCCGAAAGTGTCTGATATAAATGCCCTGACTTCCTGGACTCCGGGTTCCTTTCCGGCAAATGCATCCTTTATCTGTTTCTTCTGGTCATCGGACAGCCGGATTTTTCGTGCAGCCCTGACAGATTCTGCGGCCTTTCCGGTATCCTTAACCTTGAGATAGATCTTCCCATAAATCGTCTCTCCCTTGCGCTTGCCGTGACGCTCGCCAAGATCCCCGATCCAGACCTGATATGTCCCGCTTATCCCGTCTGCCTGGATCTCTTCATCACCGATATACTTGTAGGAGGGCATCATCCGTTCAATCTCACCGAGGACGTAGATATCGCCCTTGACCATCTGGCCACCGACACGACTCTTTGCATTTCCTTTAATGACAACCGTTCCTCCTTCTGCATGAGTTGCAACATGCACATCTACGTTACCATTGACAATGATCTCTCCGCCACGCATAAAGAGAGCAAGGTCACTTCCGGCATTGCCTCCTACGACAATCCTGCCACCCTGCATACCACGCCAGTCGCCACGATATGCTGCTCCCAGGTAGTTTTTCGCATTTCCGTCAATGAGAAGTTCTCCGCCGGTCATGCCCATGCCACAGAATGAATCGACATTGCCCTTGACCCGGATCGTTCCACCGGCCATCCAGGCACCGACATACATGTCAGGGCTTCCGAGAACCTCGACCTCTCCGCCGGTCATCTTCATTCCGATATACTTCACTTTGGTGAGGTCACCGGAGACAACGATCTTCGTATCCGCAGCGGTCTTGCCCGGGTTTCCGGATATATCAAAGAAATCGGAGAGGGTATGGTGTTCATTCCCCATGTAAACAGGGAGTGCACCGATCTCTTCGGAAGATTTTGCAGCAAACTGGTCCGGACTGATGGTCTCTGCTTCCATGTACAGTTCAGGCTGCATTTTCATGGTTAATGTTACGGTATCCATTGCTTGTACCTCCTTTATGATGCATCGACCTCGATGACGTAGGGATGGGGAGCAAAGTGATCGCTCACTTCATAGTTCCCAAGATTCATGCTGTAATACTTCAGGAATTTCATCGCGACGTCGCGTTCAACCTGCTTGTTCTCGGGAACCTTTACATCTACCCAGAATGTGCGTTTCGCAGGCTCTGCAACGATCTCATTGTTGTCAACAACAAGAACACCTGACTTGAACACCTGGTCTGCCGATGAGAATGCCTTCTCGATCGATGCCCCGTCAAGACGGTCAGCATTGATGTTATAGACGGAAACATCCGCATCCATGCCCGGAGCAAGTCCTCCGCACATATTAGTAAGACCGAGCGCTTTTGCCGGTCCTGCACGGGTCATCTGGGCAAGTTCGTAGAGGGTTATCTCACGATCCAGACTTCCGAGACTCGTTGCATCGTTCACTTTCTCACTGTGCTTGAATGTTGACAGGCGTTCGTTGCGGTACTTCGCATCCATGAGCCAGCCAAAGACACGCGGGTACCTTGTAAACGGTCCTGCATTGGGATGATCGGTCGTGATATATGTCCGCATCGGGTCTTTAGCAAGGAGACCGAGTTCCAGACCGATGGCCCACTGGATAGCACATACCTTGATGTCAGGACTGTATACATACGGAACGATACCTGACGATGTCTCGAGTTCTACATCGAGGTTTGCCCATTTCAGGTGGTTTAACTCGGTCAGGTGGTGCTCAAAAGGACCGTCAGCGGTCATGGTCGTGGTCTCGTCAAGGGTTACGCAACCAAGGTCAATGGTGATATTCTTGTTCTGGTTGACATAACTCATGATCTCCTTTGCCTTGGACTCGAAATTGCCCCAGTTGTCACCACCATAGGAGTGAAACTGAACATGGGTGTGATGGAAGACCTGCTCACGCCCGAACTTATTGTTGGGCTTTACCCCTTCTGTGAGCCGGAACGTATCAAGCGTCGTCTCAAAGTTACCCGGATTTCCAAGGTTGTTTGTATGGACGTGGATGGAATGAGGAAGACCGAGCTGTTCGTTTGCCTTCATGAGACCGGTCATGATCTCGGCCGGGGTGATATCAAAGTACGGTACCGGGTCATGAACGCCGTCACAGTTCTTTCCCCATCCCCATGCTTCAGAACCACCGGGGTTCACGAGTTTCAGGGCATATCCCTTGGTAACACGGAGAAGCCACGAGATGTAGGCATTGACGTTTGTCTCCTCGTTGTTCTTGAGGTATTCAAAGACAAACCAGTTGTTTCCAAAGACCGGATATGCCCCCTGGTCAACGATGGGGGTATCCTTTATCTCTTCATGAACATGCCGGGCATAGAGCGGCGGCATGGCTGCTTCCATGACGGTGGTATATCCCATTCTTGCATAGTTATACCCGGTCCGAAATGTTGTGGGTATTGAAAAACCACCCTCCATGCGTGTTTTTCCGGTTGCCTTGCATGTGAATAGTTTATCTTCAGGCCGGTAGTTCCGTCCCTCGTTGACTTTCGGTCCGGCGACATGGGCGTGTATCTCAACCGCACCTGCCATAACCGTCTTGCCGGTAGCATCTATCTCTTTTGCCTTTCCCGAGACCTTTGAGACTATTTTGCCATCCGCGATACAGATGTCCATGACATCCCCTTTGATACCCTGTTTGGGATCATAGACATGTCCGTTCCTGATTATGTACTCATCTGCCATTCTCAATCACCTCATGCCGCTTTTATCTCAGTTATCCGGGTATTTACTGCCCGCAGGAATTCCTCGTCGGTCATCATGCCTTCCGGAGGCTCGACCACCTTTCGCGAGTCAATCGGGACATTATCCATTCGATAGCAGTTCCCTCCGACCTCGACACCGACAAAGGCAACCGGGACATGGAGTTTACAGATCTCGCTTGTCGGGGTGATGTGGGGATCGATACAGACCGATGGCAGGTTCGCTATCTCTCTTACACAGCGGATCGGGAAGTGTGCTCCCGGATCGCTGCCGAGCACCATGATGGCATCGGCCTCTTTCCGCTTCAGTAACTCGATTGAACCGGTCTCACCGGGATTGTACCGTGCAAATCCCCGGGAAAGATCGACCGAGTACGGGAACCCGAACTGCCAGCCGAGAACCTGGCCAGATCCGGTGACATTATAGTGTCCCCGCATGGCAATGATGGAGAATTTCGTGTACTCATTGAGATCCTTCGTGAGCATGATAGCTGCATCGATGTTGTGGTCCTTTCCTAACGACTGGGTAACACCCATTCCGAAGAAGATGACCCCGAACCGGCCGCTCTTTAAGAGTTCAGCAGACTCATAGACCTTTGCTTTCGGGACACCTGCGATGATATCACCGGTGAGTTCCTGTCCCCGGACAGCTGCCCGCAGTGCCTGGAGCAGTTCGTAATCAGCCCCCTGCTCAACCTGCAGGTGAATGTCTGCGAGACTTGAGGTGTCGGTTGTCCGTGGATCAACGACAATCAGTTTCCTGTTCTTGTGTCCTTTTCCGGTGAAGTAACCACGGGGGAATATCGAGTACCGGGACATGTGACGCGGGTGTGCATGTGCCGGGTTACATCCCCAGAAGATGATCCGGTCTGCCCGGTTCTTTACCTCTCCAAGGGTACAACTCGGGATGCCGACATTCTGGACCGCAACAAGAGTTGTTCCGTGACAGACTGCAGCAGTGTTGTCGATGATTGCCCCGACCTGCTCGGCTATCTCACTGCCGACACTCTGGGCTTCACAGGAGGTTGAACTCCACCCGTACATGAGTGGTTTTTTTGCCTTTGCGAGGAGCTGGGCAGTATACTCTATTGCTTCATCATAACTGACCTCTACAGCACTGCCATCTTCCTGCAGCATTCTGGGTCGTGTTACCCGGTCTGATGCCTGGGAGTGCAGGAACTTCTCTGCACCGATGGCACAGGCGTTCTCTACATCAAGCAGTTTTGTGCCATCGTCACTGACCGTAACCACAAGGTCATCACAAAGCGTACCGCAAAACGGGCATATCACGTCTGAAATTGTTTTTGTCATTGCTCTTCACCCCAGCAGTTATATCGCATCAGTTTTATTGTTGGTAAAACCTGTTTGTCTGGTGCCGGTTCGATGGTAACCGGTGTTCCCTTAAAAGTAGGCATTCCGGTACTATAGGTCTCATCGCTGACAACCGTGTTAGCCCATGGCCCCATGGGAATAAAGGCTACCCCCGGATGAGGACCCTGGGTTGCTTCGATGGCTTTGACGACAACACTTCCATACGCACTGGTGACCTCTACATTCGTGTTCTTCATGACACCCAGTTTTTTGAAGTCTTCGTTGTCCATCTCGATAATGCCGCATGCCTTGCGATATTTATCCTTCTCTTTCCCGCCTTCCATGGCGACACCCTGCTGGATAGTCCGCCCGGAGATCAGGTTGATAGAGATTGCTGACATCTTTGGTTCTCCTGATATGGTACAGTTACCGATCTCATCAGACTGCAAACAGATAGCCACCGTCTCTTATCTTTTGGTTATGGGAACAATAAAGACGGAACAGATCTTTTTGCATCCCCTCACATCCAAAAAGTATCTATACTGACTTCCTGGAGAGAGGTCCATTGATGATTCTGGTACAATAATATCGGATGGTTCCCCTATATATGGAGATTGAATCATGTGGAAGATTTTGATGAATTTTGGTGAGAAATAGACTTAAATTATAATTTTTATTGATTACAAATTGCCATTTATCATTTACATTAATCTAATTTTCCCTTTTGCAAAAAATGGTAAGTTTTTTTATTTGAAAAATAGGGAGATTGATTGAAAATAGTTATCAAATCCCATTTCAGAATGAACGTATAGAAGAGGTGCCGCATTTTTGATGATTACTGGTGACAATTTCTGTGTCAGGTAAAATTATATTTTAAGACAATAGTTTAATTTTAAATATATTTAGTTAATAATTGCAGGGAATATTTCAACCCCTATCAGGATATTATTGAACCTTAAGGAGAGGATATGAGAATACAATTATCTGCAGATTGATTTCTTTTTTAAACGAAAGAAACATCCGGCAGGAAAAACACGCGATATTTCTGCCGGATGCCAAATCAATCTCGTCTTATTATCTGCCGGTGTACGGTCTCCTGTGCGGGTGTCTGTGATACATCTGGACAGGGTACAACCAGACACCAATACATACTGTTTTTATTATTTATGCACATTGTTTTGTTCAGGCACATGAGACCCGTGCATGGTATTACGTCACAATAATCATAGGTTTCCAAATTTACCGGTTAACGATGTAACATAAGGGTAATACCCGGGTTTTGATGCTGTCATCAAAGAATCAGGAAGAATATATACGAAAGAATGCGATCTGATATACATGAAACATCAGAAAATCATCGTCACCGGAGAGGTTCAGCGGGTAGGTTACCGGGACAGGGTCACCAAAATTGCCCGCTCATGCAATATCACCGGCATTATCAGAAATTGTCCAGGATATGATGTGGAGATAATCGCTGAAGGTACTGAAGAAGATCTGAAAAAATTTACTTCTGGAATACGGATTCATGACGATCCGATACACGTCGAATCTATCACTATAACCCCGGGAACATACGAGGGGAAATGGGCGTATTTTGAGATACAGCGTGGGAATCCTGATGAAGAACTGGGAGAGCGGCTGGATGCTGCTCTTGCGTATCTGGCCAGAAGTGATAAAAACACTACGCGTTCTGTTGAGATTGGAGAACTGATGCTGGACAAACAGGACCAGATGCTTGGTAAGCAGGACGAGACCGTTGGGGAGATACGATCTTTACGCACGGATCTCAACAGAAGTCTTGATGATCGGTTCAGCAGGGTTGAGAATGAACTGAAAGTGATCAAGGATGCATTGGAGCGTGCAGGTATTCTCGCCTGATTTTTTTTCTTTTTCCGGTTCTGTCATTGCAGATACCTTCCATTTACCTGATCAAAAATCACGTCATCTCATCAGATAGATAATAAGATACGACTATTGCTGTCAGTCATATACTGATAAACCGGATGAGACCTGTCATCTCTGAGCACAAGGCCACTTACAGGCAAGTTTCAAAACCAATGAAGATACCGGGAATAATAACACCATTGACAGTCCAGACAGACACGGCTACAAACATCTGGCTTACCAGGGATTTACCCAGTTACCCACTAAGTATCAGTTTTACCAAGCCCTACTGTCAGTGTATGCAAAAACTAATGAGCCAGGCTTGCATGACCCTTTCATTGAGGTCCCCAAAAACAAATTATGATTAGCAATAACATAGAAGATGGAATGTATTACTATGAGTGAAGAATTACTCCTTCAAAAAATTGAGACGATAGAGACACTGATTATCCAACTAAATGATAAAATTGATAACTATTTGGGAATGGAGGATATTTCCAAAGAAGAAAAAGAAGAGATTAAAAAAATAAGGGATGAAATTGACTCCGGTGAATATGTAACACTAAATGATCTATAATATGACAGAATACCAGATCATTATTCATAGGAAAAACCTGGCATTCATTAAAGAACTACAACCTTCATATCAGAACAAAATTCGTGATATCCTAAAAACATTAGGATCCAATCCATTTGCATATCCATATACAAAAATAAGAGGGGAAGAACACATATTCAGGATTAGAGTGGGCGAATACAGGATACTATATGAAGTGCATACTCATCTTCGTCAGGTCATAATTTTGAAAATTGATACAAGGTCTAAAGTATATAAATAATTTTTGATAAATATTTACTAACATGAAAAGGATCAATAAATTATCAGGGATAAAAAGGGATTTTGTAAAAAATCAAAAATGCAATTACAATTGGAAAATTTTGCTGAAATAATCGTAAATAAAAAGAAGGAAAAAATGAAAGCTCTTGTTACCGGCTGTGCCGGGTTTATTGGAAGTCATCTGACTGACCGGCTCTTGTCCATGGGATACGAAGTCGTTGGAATTGACTGTTTCAGGGATTACTATCCGCGTCCAATAAAGGAAAGAAATATCCAAAATGCATTGCAATCTGACAGGTTCCAGTTTATCGAAGAAGATCTGCATGAGATGTCAGAGTATCCAACAGTGGATTACGTCTTTCACTCAGCGGCGCAGGCAGGGGTCAGGGCGTCATGGGGAGATAGTTTTGCGATCTATACCCATGATAATATCGAAGTCACCCAGAGGTTGCTTGAATATTACAAAGAGAACCCGGTCAGGAGGTTTGTCTATGCATCCTCATCATCGGTATACGGTGATGCACTACTCCCGATGCAGGAAGATGCGAGGGTTCAGCCGGTCTCTCCCTATGGGGTAACCAAACTTGCTGCAGAGCACTTGTGTTACCTGTACTGGAAGAATTATACTGTTCCAACCGTATCTCTTCGGTATTTTACAGTATTTGGTCCCCGGCAGCGACCTGACATGGGGATCTGCAGGTTTTTCAAGGCGGTTCTGGCAGAGGAGGAGATTACGGTTTATGGGGACGGAATCCAGACCCGGGATTTTACCTATGTGGATGATATTGTACAGGCAAACATCTGTGCGATGCAGGCTACACTGAATTCAGTTGCCGGACAGGTATTCAATATCGGGGGAGGAAACCGGATATCGGTGAACGAACTGATCTCTTTGATTGGAACCATTACCGGGAAAAAGCCACGTACCAGATATGAAGATACACAGAAAGGGGATGTCAGAGATACCTGTGCCGATGTGTCGAAAGCAGGGGAATTTTTGGAATGGAAGGCAGAAACCGGGATTCGGGATGGGCTGGAGAGATATTGGGATTGGTATCAACAGGCAGGCCGCCAGGACTAGCAACAATATGAACACCATATTTATAACAAAAATTGATTATGCGATTATAGATGCTCTGAATCTGGAAAAAATACCAAATAATCATAATTATGAGTCATTACTCAGGCGAATCGCATGATAAGGATTCTTTATGACAAAGATTTAAAGATTGAATGGCGAATTCATGCATTACAACAGATAGTTGCAAGGAACATATCCCGGGGTGATGTTCTGGATGTTCTTTATTCAGGGGAGATTATTGAATCATATCCAAAAGATGTTCCATATCCCAGCTTTCTGTTCGCAGGGAACTCATATAAAAAAGAACTTCATGTTGTTATTGCATATGCAGAAGCAATCCATACAATTTATATCGTGACTGCCTATGAGCCAGATAAAGACAAATGGGATGAAAATTTTCGGAGGAGAATATGAAATGTGTGATTTGTAAACATGGAGAATTAAAACCAGGTATTTCATCAGTGATGTTTGAGAGAGAAAATGCTACTATTGTGATAAAAGAGGTACCTATGGATATTTGTGATAATTGCGGTGAGAAATATATTCCTGATAAGATAGCAGAGCAGATTATGTTACTTGTTGAATCGGTAAAAAGTCAGGGCATTATTGTTGATGTCCGAAATTTCAATTCGGAACCTTTGGCTACCTGCTGAAAAACGTAATTGTTTCCGTATTATCAAGATTTGAAAAGACGGTTGATGGACAGAACCAGATCGTTGAAGAGACATGATCCTTGCGCACAGATCTCAATAGAAGTCTTGATGACCGGTTCGGCCTGGTTTAGAATGGAATAAAAGTTTCAGGGATGCATTGGAGCGTGCAGGCATTCTCGCCTGATATTACCCTTTTTTGATTCAGCCATGAGAGGCGGTTTTAATACATCAAGACAACCATCCCAATATTACAATACAGAAATGACAGAAGAGTGAAAGTAAAAATTTACTACCTGCATCCAGATAAATAATAATCCAATACTATCTGGTATCCTGAAATAATCATAAATGAAACAGAAGAAGAGATATGAGAGCACTTGTTACCGGTTGTGCAGGTTTTATCGGCAGTCACATTACTGACCGGCTTCTTGCTATGGATTATGAAGTCATCGGTATTGACTGTTTCAGAGACAATTACCCTAAAAAAATCAAGAAAGAAAATATCAGGGAGGCGTTACAATCTGACAGGATCCAGTTAATTGAGAGGGATCTGAGTGAGTTGTCAGAATATCCGGCAGTTGAGTATATCTTTCACTCGGCGGCCCAGGCCGGGGTCAGAGCGTCATGGGGTGATAGTTATGCGACCTATACCCGGGATAACATTGAAGTTACCCAAAAATTGCTTGAGTACTACAAGGAAAACCCAATCAGGCGTTTTATCTATGCATCGTCATCATCAGTCTATGGTGATGCACCACTCCCTATGCAGGAAGAGGAGAGGGTTCAGCCGGTTTCTCCCTATGGAGTGACCAAACTTGCCGCAGAGCACCTGTGCTACCTGTACTGGAAGAATTATAATGTACCGACCGTATCGCTCCGGTATTTTACGGTATTTGATCCCCGACAGCGTCCTGACATGGGGATCTGCAGGTTTTTAAACGCGGTTCTGGCAGAGGAGGAGATTACTGTTTATGGGGACGGGACCCAGACCCGGAATTTTACCTATGTTGATGATATTGTACAGGCTAATATCTGTGCAATGAAGGCTCCGTCCCAATCTGTGACAGGACAGGTATTCAATATCGGGGGAGGAAATCGGATCCCGGTGAACGAACTGATCTTTTTGATTGGAACCATTACCGCCAAAAAGCCACGTGTCAGATATGACAATACACAGAAAGGGGATGTCAGAGATACCTGTGCTGATGTGTCGAAAGCGGGGAAATTTTTGGGATAGAAGGCAAAAACCGGGATTCGGAATGGGCTGGAGATCTATTGGGATTGGTATAAAAAGGCAGGCCGCCAGGACTAGCAACAGTATGAAAACCATATATCAAAAACTCATGTGACCTAGGAGGCTGTCCGGGAATGGTAGTGTGCATTTTTCGAATAATCATTTTGGAGTGGAATCTAAATTTAGGCCATTTTTTGAGTTCCGAATGCTCATAATTTTTAAGGGAGTATAGTTCTCGCACAGCCTCCTAGGGTCATATAAGGTTTTTTTGGAGGTCTGGTTGTGTAATTCCTAACATAATATGAATTCCGTTTTTCTGGCGGTTTGTTCCCGAAATAAGTCCCATTGAAGAGTGCATAAAAAATTCCCTTCTCATAGATGTTGTAATAGTAGTTCAGGACCGGGAAAAAGAGACTCTTTCTGAACCTCCCGGACCTGAAAAAGAACTGATATGATGCAGAGCAGTTCTCAAGGACGCGGATATACCGGATTTTATCCACGTAGACATACTCTTCCTCTTATATGATCTGAAAATTACTGATTCCATATGGAATCTTCAGAAGAATCATGAGGCAAGTATTGGTTATCGTTATACAAGAAATCGTCTGAAGAAGGGAGGGCGGCCGATCCTCCATACCTGAATATTATTTCACACACCCACAATTCAACCAGCTGCAGTAAACCGCATATCAGTCATTCAGGAAAAAATGGTCTCTTGTGCAGAGAAAAGAAAGGAGTACCATTCAACAGGCAGAAGATGACGGTCACCAGAAATGAGGGTTATCCGATCCTCCGCAAGAGTAGAGGCATGATTACAGACAGAATAACCACAATCATTATATGCTGTTATTAAAAGCATATAAGGTATGGCAGTAGTTCTCTCACATCAGGTTCAGGAGATCTGCAGCGATCTCTTTCCAGGAAAAGAGAGTGCATCACTTCTCCTTCTGGTAGAGCATGAACTTCGAAGACGTCTTGCTGAATACCAGATGATGGATCATCACTTCAGGCTGAAGTACAGGATGGACTTCATCTCCTTTCAGGAAAAGATGACACAAGAACCTGATTATTCTTTTGAAGGTGAATCTGACTTTTGTGACTGGGAGATGGCAATTGATGGAATCATCTCGATGCAAAAAAAGATACAGATCCTACATACTGTGGGCGAAATTGAACCTTGAAACATGTATCAGGCTGATGGAAGTCGCTGCAGAACGATATTCACTCCATCTCACCATAGTTCATCAGACAGATAATACAGTAAAGGCAAGGATACACATTATTGATGATATCATTGTTCAGTTTTATTATCATGAACAATCTGGTACTACAAATTTTGCCCTGATAGGTTGGTCAAACCGTTTATTTGGCCGGGACTGTATTCATGGTTCATGGCATATGCACCCGTTTGATGACCCGGATAATCATGATTCATCTGAAATGGGGTCGATACAACCAACTCCCGACTCGTTTATGGAAGAGGTTATCGGATGGCTCATTCAAAAAAAGATATTATAGTCCAGTATTGAGATAATCTGCCCGATAAATTTGTGGATGGATAAAGAACTATTCGTTTATCATCTTGTCCGGTATGACACTCACCTGAATATTACACTAATGACTTGTATAAGGCTCAATAGTTGAAACTTAAAGGTCGAAATGGCACGGGCATTATAGTTATTACCCCTCTTCCAAGCGATGCAACAATCCCAGGCAGAGACCAGCACCCTCGTTTCAGGTTCGCATCTGCTGACAGTTCCAGCGAGGAGAAAGCGATTGAACTCTTCGCACCCGGCCTCTTTGCCCAGCTCAAATCCGCTCTGGTGAGAGACAGCCCTTCTTCAGACATTACAGACACTGCATAATAATCAGGATGCCGGGGGATCCCGTTTCAGAATGAAAATGTCATTCCTCCTCATTTACAGCGTTCTGATATGAACCAGGAAGAGGGCGATTGGATGGATCTGGTTGTGATTCTGAAGGTTGTGATAAGAGAGGATTTTCACCGCGCTATTCTGTAATTTACGCTATTTGAAAGAAATGGTTCAGCCGGTCTCTCCCTATGGAGTAACCAAACTGGCAGCAGAACACCTGTGCTATCTGTACTGGAAGAATTGTGGGATTCCTACTGTATCGCTTCGGTATTTTACCGTATTTAATCCCCGGCAGCGCCCTGACATGGGAATCTGCAGGTTTTTCCAGGTGATTTTAGCAGGGGAGGAGATCACTGTCTATGGTAACGGAACCCAGACCCGAAATTTTACCTATGTGGATGATATTGTACAGGCTAATATCTGTGCAATGCAGGCTTCGTCCCAATCTATGATAGGACAGATTTTTTATATCAGGGGAGGAAACCGGATATCGGTGATTGATACCTTTACCGGAAAAAAACACGTACCTAATACGGAGATAAATAGAAAGGGGACGATAAAAATACGTGAGCTGGAGTGATAAAAGCAGGGAAAGTGTTAGGATGGAAGGCAGAGACAGGGATTCGGTATGGGCGGGAGAGATATATGGGATGATATCAACCGGCAGGTCGCCAGGATTATCAACGTAATACCATCACGTAAAGAATTCTGCACATTACTCAATTTAAGGAGAACAACCGGTTCATTAACGATATGAAGAAAGGAGTTATGGGGCTAAAACCTCTGTCAGAATGAACGAGGCTATTGAGTATGTATCATTCCATAAATTAATAGTGATTATTCTCCGTTCATTTCGCATTGAAACGAACCTATTCCTGTATTCATGTAAATTTTGCTGAAAAAACTAAATTTTTTTATATTGCGACCATACAATAAATATCAAACATGATTATCTGGTTCAACTAAAACCATGGCTGAGCTCTCCATTCCGTTTAATGAAAATTTGAGAATTTTATGAAAACACTCATTCTTGCTGGTGGATTTGGCACACGGCTTGCCGAAGAAACGCATATGATTCCAAAGCCAATGCTTGAGATAGGTGGTCACCCCATCCTCTGGCATATCATGAAACTGTATTCACATTATGGTTTTAATGAATTTGTGATTCTCCTTGGATATAAGGGATATATCGTAAAAGAATACATTGCCAATTATTGCCTGCATCAGAGTGATATAACCATCAACCTGTCAACCAATACCATCAAGGTTCATAATAACTATGCAGAGCCCTGGATTGTTACTCTTGTTGATACCGGATTAAACACGATGACAGGGGGGCGTATTCTCAGGGTACGGGACTATCTGGATGATGAGCCGTTTATGCTGACCTATGGAGATGGTGTCTCTAACATTAATATTGCCGAACTCCTTAAATTTCATACCACTCATGGCCATCTGGTTACCGTAACTTCAGTTCAACCAGAAGGACGCTATGGTACTCTCTCTTCTGATGAAACCGGAAAAATTGATTTTTTTGTTGAAAAGCCAGCAGGGGATGGAGCATGGATTAATGCCGGTTATTTTGTATGCAACAGTGGAATATTTGATTATCTTAGGAATGGTGATGCAACTATCCTTGAAAGAGAACCTCTTGAAGAACTAAGTCGTGATGGGGAGTTATTCACCTACAAACATACCGGTTTCTGGAAATGTATGGACACTCAGCGTGATATGCAACAACTGAATCAATTATGGAATAAGGGGCATGCAAAATGGAACGTATGGGAATAGAGATAATATGAACACCTTGTCGTCATTTAACGGTAAGAGAGTGTTCATTACAGGCCATACCGGGTTTAAGGGATCATGGCTTTCATTATGGCTTTCTCAACTTGGTGCAGAAGTTTTTGGATACTCTCTTCTTCCTGATACCACTCCGAACAATTATTCAGCTTCTTTTGTTGGGGATCTCCTTTCAGGGGAGACGATATCTGATATTTCAGATACTAACATGTTACAATCAGCGATTAAGAAGGCTGAACCAGATTGTATATTCCATCTCGCTGCCCAGCCCCTTGTGCGGTATAGTTATGATCATCCCATCCCGACATTTCAGACTAATGTCATCGGATCATTGGTTCTGCTTGAGGCTGTGAGAATTCAGGGACAGCCCTGTTCGGTTGTAATGGTAACGAGTGATAAATGTTATGATAATTCCGGCCAGATCTGGGGGTACCGGGAGAGTGATCCTCTTGGAGGGTATGACCCCTATAGTGCCAGTAAGGCAGCTGCAGAGATTGCCATCTCATCATACCGGCGTTCGTTCTTCCCGGAAGACCGAATCGATGAGCATGGGGTGCAGATTGCCACGGTCCGTGCCGGGAATGTTATCGGCGGCGGGGACTGGGCTGCAGATCGGATCATTCCGGATGCTGTCCGTGCACTATCTGCACAAAAGTGTGTTCAGGTTCGGAATCCTCACGCAATCCGCCCCTGGCAGCATGTGCTCGAACCTCTCTTCGGATACCTGACTCTTGGAGCAAGGATGCATGAGAAGAGAGATCCTGCACTCTCTTCAGCCTGGAACTTTGGTCCACTCATTTATGATGAATGCCCGGTCTCTTTTCTGATGGATCTCTTCTGCAGAGAATGGGGAGATACCAGTTCCTGGATGCATTGTAAGCAGAGAGATGCTCACCATGAAGCTCCGATCCTTCGTCTGGCAATCGATAAAGCAATCCACCAGTTGCAGTGGAGACCAGGATGGAATCTCGATGAGGCTGTAAAAAAAACGGCTGTATGGTATCGGGAATATTATTATGGTGGAGCTGAAAGCATGCAGGATAATTGTTTTAGAGATATTGATGCATATATGGGATCGCTATCATGAGAATTGAAAGAGGGTCCCTGGAGGGTGCTGCAATAATTCATGCCGAGCCATTTATCGATAATAGGGGGGCTTTTGCCCGATTTTTTTGTGAGAATGAGCTCGGAGATCTTTTAGGAAAAAGACGTATTGTCAATGTTAATTTCTCGCGAACATCTCAGGAAGGGGCGATCAGAGGGCTTCACTTTCAGTATCCACCCAAAGCAGAGATGAAAATGGTACGCTGCATTCGTGGTTCTGTGTTTGATGTCATCGTTGATATCCGGAAAGGCTCACCTTCATTTCTGAAATGGACCGGTATCGAACTGAGTGCAGAAAATATGCAGATGCTTTGCATCCCGGAAGGGTTTGCCCATGGGTTTCAGGTTTTAAAAGAGTCTTCAGAGATGCTTTATCTTCATTGTGAGTTTTATTCAAGAGATCTTGAAGGGGGATTGCGATATTGTGATCCGGATCTCGATATCAGGTGGCCTCTTGAACCAACAGATATATCAGAAAGAGATCGAGAGCATCCATTAGTATCTGATGGATTTAAAGGAGTTATTGTATGAAATGCCGTTATTGTGGGGAACCACTTAGTCTGGTAGTCTGCGATCTTGTCAGCGCTCCAATGTCAAATGCCTATCTTTCTAGTAGTGAACTTGATGAACCTGAAATTTACTATCCCCTCTGTGTATACGTATGTACCCATTGCTGGTTGATGCAGATCGAGGATTATCAAAGATCACACGAAATCTTTGGAGATGATTACCGATATTACAGCTCGTATTCCTCGTTATGGCTCCAGCATGCTGAGGAATATGTCAATATGATTGTTCCACGTCTTGGTCTTTCTTATTCATCAAAGGTTATGGAGATTGCCAGCAATGACGGGTATCTTCTCCAGTATTTTAAACGTCGCGAAATTCCTTGTTTTGGGGTGGACCCGGCAAAAGGGCCGGCAATAAAGGCAAATCAATTGGGTATTGAAACAATCGTTGCCTTTTTTAATGCGGATTTTGCTGATGAGTTAATCAATACCAAAGATTTGCAGGATCTCATAATCGGAAATAATGTTCTTGCCCATGTACCTGATATCAACAATTTTGTCCCAGGCCTTGCAAAGATACTCTCTCCATTGGGAACTGTTACCATGGAGTTTCCACATCTTTTAGAACTCATCCAAGATGTTCAGTTTGATACAATATATCATGAACATTATTTCTATCTCTCGCTCGGAACGGTTGAATCAATTTTTCTCAAACACGGGTTACGAATATATGATGTTGAAAAGATATTCACCCATGGAGGATCTTTGAGAATTTATGCATGTCATGCAGACGATCAATCACATCCCACCAAAAAAACTGTGGATATGGTTTTGGAAGAAGAACGATCGGCTGGTCTTTTAAACGCAGATACCTATCTTGGTTTTCAGGGTAAGGTTGATACCATCAGGAATACGTTTCTTCAGTTCTTACTTAAAACAAGAGGGGAAGGAAAGAAAATAGTCGGATATGGCGCCGCAGCAAAAGGAAATACCCTGTTAAACTATTGTGGGATAAAAGGTACGGGTCTCATCGAATTTGTTGCAGACGCTTCACCGCATAAACAGGGTTTTTATCTCCCGGGATCACGAATCCCTATCGTTGAGCCAGAAAGAATATTCCTTGAAAAGCCAGATTATATAATTATCTTCCCATGGAATATAAAGAGTGAAATTGTTCAACAACTGATAGAGATTAGAACCTGGGGTGGAAAGTTCGTGACTCCCATCCCTGAATTAGAAGTGATACAAGGTTGATTATCTCAGTCTGTTTTCATTGATCCAATCAGGTAACGATATTTGTCAAAACGGTAATGAAGAAGGAAATATGAAACAGGTTCTTCTTACGGGTGCATCTGGTTTTATTGGCAGACATGCCATTATGCCTCTTGTTGAAAGAGGTTATCATGTGCATTGTATCTATCGGGTAACAAAACCAAAAGATATGGTTGAGGGAGAAAACGTAACTTGGCACCAGGCGGATATCCTGAAAAAAGAAGGTTTAAAAGAAATTTTTAACTCCTTTTCATTTTCCTACTTAATTCATCTGGCTTGGGATGTTACACCAGGTTCTTATCTGGAATCATTACATAACTATGACTGGTTAATTGCCAGTCTTAACATTCTCCAGGAATTTGCTGAATCAGGAGGGAAAAAAGTAGTGTATGCAGGAACCTGCATAGAATACGATGTGAACTATGGATATTGCGTTGAAAACCTGACCCCGACAAAACCCCTCACATTTTATGGATCATGTAAACACCATCTTCAATCTGTTGGTGAAAAATATGCCGGTGCTGCCGGTATTGATTTTGCATGGGGCCGGGTTTTTCAGCCTTATGGACCATATGAATATCCATCACGACTTGTTCCTTCGGTGATAAATTCCCTTTTAAAGGATAAGCCAGCACAATGCACATCAGGAAAACAGTTTCGTGATTTTCTGCATGTTGCTGATGTCGCTGATGCATTTGCAGCGCTTCTTGATTCAGATGTTCGCGGTGTAGTCAATATCGCATCAGGAAACCCAGTTTCAGTTGCCGAACTTGTGATGCAGATCGCCAACATCCTTGGAAAAGAGAGTTCAGTTCAGATGGGGGCAATAGCCCCGCGTTATACTGATCCTCCATTTATCGTCGCTGACAAAACCCGTCTGCAAAATGAAGTTAAATGGACTCCAAAGTACTCGTTACATGAGGGATTAATGAATACTATCTCATGGTGGGAAAAAAGGAGGCTTCAGTAATGATCTCCCAATCCTGTCCCATATGTAAGTCAGAAGAAACAGTTGTGTTTCTAAAGCGCAATCAGATCCCGGTTGTTCAAAATATGGTTTTTCCCAACAAACGATCTGCTGTTTCTGTGCCACGGGGTGATCTCGTCCTTTGCTGCTGCAAATCCTGTGGTTTCATATTTAATAGTGCTTTTGAAGAGAAACTGATCATGTATGGAAATGCATACGATAATCGTCAGCATTTCTCTTATTATTTTCTCCAGTATATGAAAAAAATGGCAGAATGTTACGTAAAATCCAAAGGAGTCGCCAATTCTCAAATATTAGAAGTTGGATGCGGTGACGGAACTTTTTTGAGACTTCTTCTCTCTGATGAAGGCAATGGAAACACAGGAATAGGTTTCGATCCCAGTTATCAGGGACCAAACCTCGATTGTAATGGAAGGGCAAAGTTTGTCGTTGATTATTTCAATGAAAGTTATACTAATTATTTAGCAGATGTGGTTATTTCACGTCACGTTATTGAACATATTTCCGATCCGATACGATTTCTGATTTCTATTAGAACTTCGCTTGGAAAAGAAAAAGAATCAGTCATTTTCACTGAGACACCTGATGTTACCTGGATTCTCAAAAATAAATGTTTCTGGGACTTCTGCTATGAACATTGTTCATATTTCTCTCCTGAGTCCTTATCACTTGCACTTTCTATTGTAGGATTAAAAACTATTGAGATCATTAAAACTTTTCAAGGACAATACATGCTGTCTCTTGCCCAGCCGATAGATAACAATACAGATCTCAATTTAAACAGAGTTTTAGATGAACCGATTTTCCGGGTTGCTCAAGAATATGGCCAGCATGAGGGGAATTTTATCGCAAAAAACCGATCCGCCCTGAAACAATTGCATATAAAGGATAATGTTTTTCTTTGGGGGGCAGGTGCGAAAGGAGTCATATATGCAAACATGATAGACCCGTATTCTGAGTGTATTACAAGTATCGTGGATGTGAATCCCGATAAACAAGGTGGATATCTTTCAGGAACCGGACATCGGGTTATTTCCCCTGATCTCCTACCCGAAACGGGATCAGTAATAATTATGAATGAAAATTATATTGATGAGATTGAAGCCACTATTTTATCATCCGGCAAAAAGATTGGTATATATTCAGTCCATAGAATTACGGAACAAATTTTCTGAACAGTTTCGATTTATTATTGGTATTTAGAAAGGAATCTACAATGGATCCACATATCTTTCAAATTGAATGCAACGAACGAATTGGAAATAATGCTCTCGATGTAAAACTACAACAATCTGCTAAAGGATTTGTTGACAACTCGATTCGTACGAAATACACATACAACTTCTCCTGGCTTGGCCGCCCCATCATCCAGTATCCCCAGGATATCATCGCTGTGCAGGAGATTATCTGGAGTGTTCAGCCCGATCTTATCATCGAAACAGGGATTGCTCATGGGGGCTCGCTTATCTTCTCTGCTTCGATCCTGGAATTACTGTCTCTCTGTGGGGGTTCTCCTGATGCAGAAGTGATTGGAATCGATATCGAGATCCGCTCCCATAACCGGAAGGCGATTGAGGAGCATCCGATGTTTCGGCGGATCAGCATGATTGAGGGAGACAGCACTGCGGATGATGTGATCGCACAGGTGCAAGAGAGAGCAAAGAACCATCGAAAGGTTCTGGTCTGTCTCGACTCGAATCACACGCATGAGCACGTACTCCGTGAACTCCGTGCTTATGCTCCGCTTGTTACCAAAGGGAGTTATTGTGTAGTATTTGATACCCTCATTGAAATGATGCCCGAAGGTTCATTTCCAGACCGGCCCTGGGATGTAGGAAACAATCCATGGACTGCCGTTCAGGAGTATTTGAAAGAAAGGGACCGGTTTGAGATCGATAAAGATATTCCAAATAAATTACTGATAACTGTGGCTCCTGATGGATACTTAAAATGTATTAGGGACTGATGAGAAATCAAATGGACAATTTGGAAAATAAATGACCAAAAAGAGGCCCTATAACCAAATAACCTAAATATAGGGTTATTAAGAGTTATACAATGTATGTTGCTATTTATTTATTGGAAAATTGTTATGAATAGGCTAATAGTGGCTTTTCATTGTTACTGATGTAGGGATATTTTTGAAATGGGTAAAGCAATGGATATATCGGGTACAACTCAGACAGATAAACGACCTCTTGTGAGTGTAGGCATACCAACATACAATCGACCAGAAGGACTACGAAGGACATTAAATTGTATCACCGGACAGACATATAAAAACCTTGAGATTATTGTTTCGGATAATTGTTCACTAGGGCCTGAAACTGAGCGGGTTGTTAGGGAATTTATGGGTAGGGATTCAAGAATTCAATTTTTCCAGCAGAATGAGAATATGGGCGTTGCATTTAACTTTCAGTTTGTTCTTGAAAAGGCTACCGGTGAATATTTTATGTGGGCTGCAGATGATGATGAGTGGCTACCGGAGTTTATTATGACAAATATTAATAATATTGGAGGTGCTGGGAGTTGCATGACAAATTATATCACACGAAATCGAATTTTGAATTTTGATAGATATAACAAAAAACCTTGTTTAACCGGAAATGATCGATACAATGATCTTAAAAGTTTTTTATTTAATTTATACCCTGGAATGGTTTATGGATTACATCGAAGGGTTACGATAAAATGGGTTGAAAAATCTTCTTTTTTTGATTTTTGGGATTGTTTTTTTTCTTTTCGACAAATACTTGATAATTCGTTTATTGTATTGCCGAAATACCTGTTTATTTCAGGCATTGATAATTGTGAATACATTTACAAGCCATACACACAAAAAAAAAAAGAATGTTTGAATATTCCCCTTTTTTTAGGAATTGTATAAAACATTTATTTATTTGTAAAACAATATCAAAAATCCAAAAAATACAAATTTTGTTTATTCTTATAATTGTAATATCCCAATTAATTAATAATTATGAGAAAAATTTTAAAAATGTCACGGTTTTTTTTAATTTTTTTATTATATCAATAATGAAATATTACCTCTTATTAAAACAAATTAAAAACCATCTAATTATCCACTT
>JAFGOM010000019.1 GCA_016926505.1 Methanospirillaceae archaeon | reverse complement strand
CTGCAGACCTGCTTTTCCGGTTTGAGAACAAACGCGATGCAGTATCACAGGCGTTTATCCATCTTCTGGCCACGATCCCGGATACCTTTATCGCGAAGAAACACGGGAATGATGCAGCAATACAAGTTCAAAGGATGGCAGAAGAGGTCCTTGCCGGTACCATGAATCTTACCGATCTGGATACCTTCTGTATACAGAACCAGTTTAACCCCGGCTCTCTGGCGGATATCATGATAGCAGGGATTTACTGTGCAATAGGAGAAGGATGGACATGGGATGTCTGACTGAGGGAATAAACGAGGTCATTGCCACCACCCGGAATAATGCAGCTCCTATGGGTATCATCAGAAAAAACGACCATTACTCCATGGTGATATACCGGACCAGTGCAACAGCAGCAAATATCGAGAAGTATTCCTGGGTCGTTGCAAATATTGTTTTTGATCCCCTTCTTTTTGTACAGACTGCCTTTTCTGATATTTCCCCGGATATGCTCCATGAGATCGAGATCGAAGGGATAATGATGCAGCATCTTATCGCTGCTGACTGCTGGATTGCATTTGCCACAGACGTGGTAAACCGGACTGAAGAGAAGATACTGGTAACCCTCCGACCGCTTCATTCACATCTCACTCCCTCCCTCCCCCGGGCGATAAACCGCGGATTTTACAGCGTTATCGAAGCAACAGTTCATGCGACCCGCTACATCATCACGCGGGATCCCGGGCTCGCATCACAGATCAGACATCACGGAATCATCGTGAAAAAATGTGGATCAGAGAGAGAAAAAGAAGCGTTTGCCTTGTTATGTGAGATAATTCAGAAAAATAAAAGGGATTAGGGAACAGATCACTCCGATTATTCTTCTAACATACGGGAATACTTTCCATTAAAAAGCATTACCTCGTTTATTTTCGCTCCCGGATTCGCAAGATCGGTCATTAATACAGAGTCTTCTGATATCGTGTACAAGACATCATTCATGTACAGTGACCGTAAAACACCACATGAGTCATAGCAGTACGATCCACAGTTCCCCTGCGGTATCCGTGCCTTCTCGATGAATCCGATCTCAGGATTTATACCATAGAGGAGAACGCCGGACCAGGACTCATCATCTCTCTTATATACATCAGAGATCTCTTCATCCCTGATAAATGCATCTTCCCGGTCATCATCAGAAGCGATCTCTGCAGCAGTCATCTTAGTTCTATACACATCCCTGATGATACAGACCGGAAGGACCATGATATCCTTGCCGATATCAAGCAGGAATGCACGGTGATCGGTCAAAACCGGTGAACCGGACCTTGACTCTCCGATGATGATATTGTCAATCTCAACCGGGTTGGTAACATCTGAAACATCAAAGAGAGCAAACTTAAGCCCTGCAGAGACGACACCGCCCCACTTACTCGTCTTTGTATCCTTCCCGATCCCGATGAGATAATGATCACCATAGGGATGGAGATAATCAGAATATCCCGGGATCTTTAATTTCCCCAGAACTTTTGGCATTTTTGGATCCGAGAGATCAATCACAAAGAGCGGGTCCATCTCCTTGAACGTGACAAGGTAGAGGAGATCGCCCATAAAGCGTGCAGAATAAATCTTCTCATCAGGGGCGAGACCCTGCAATCTGCCAATGATTCTCAAGTCAGGGGTCAGCACAAAGACACTGTTTGACTGGTAATAATCTCCGGTATAGGTATCCTCTGTGGTTGCAACCCTGAGATTGGAGGCAAACTCATCCATGGAGAACTGGTTGAGCAGGGTTCCCGGAACGGTTCCGCTGGCTTTATAATCAACGTTTTCCCCATTTATGGCAAACCGGTGAACTACCGTCTTTGTTGCACTGACCGGTTCAGATTTGGATGTCATCTCATCATAGTACGGAACCACGGCAGGGTCATAGTGATCATAGGCGATGTAGATAGAGCCGGGTGACGCATACAGGGTGCTGTCATACCCGATAAGAAAAGACTCTGCATCGGGATGGGGATCCGGGCGGGCCGCAAACGCAGTCAGCGTGTGCATCACGTACGAGCTCTTCGGAACCGGAGGTGCCCAGATACCGGGAGAGACTGCAATGACATCATCCATCCGCACTACCGGCATAACCGCATCATACGGATCATAAACCGACTCCCCGGTATAGGCATATACCACATCCCCGACCATCCTGGCCTGTTCATAAGAACCGGGCATCTGAATCTCGGTCAGTTTATCAGGAGTGGTGCGGTCAGCAATCTGGTACAGTTCTGCATAGGTCTTTTCCTCATCCGAAAGTACTGGTGCAGCAGACCCCTGCGGGGTTACCCATTCTTCACCATATCCCTCGGAAAAGAGAACAAGAACATCACCCAAGACAAATACCTCCTTTATGGTCCTGCCTGTTGTGATAGTAGCTACAACCCTGGCGGTCTCTGCAGGGTATGCATCAATGATTGATACAATCCCGTCATCAGCGATATAGATATACTTCCCGTCGTTCTTGACAAAATCAGCCTCATCCACACCGGCAACCTGGATGTTTGTCGTCGAGTACTCACCGGCACCCTTGTCTGCACCGGTTACACTCTGCATCGTCGTGGTCGGCCGGGGTGCCGACTCCTTGGAATATGACACTCCTGCTTCCTCTGATGCAGGTCTTCCAATAAGCATCATCTCAGCTGCATCATAGAGTTCAGGAAATCCCCATGAATAATAATCATCATATTCATAATCGTAAGTCTCCAGGTAGGTATTCAGAAAATCAACAAGTTCATCCTGATTAGTAATCCTCACGAGATCCTCCTTGTCAGGAGTCGCACTCGTGCCTACGCTGACACAGAGAACCAGAACAAAAATCAGGAAGCCCGGTACCCAAATCGGTACCGTTCTGCCTGCTGATTGGTTATCTCTCGGTAAACCGTACAATCGCGGTGTCATGATCAATGCTATATCAGGCAGGAAATAAGAACCTGCCTGTAATTGCGGAAATTTTGATAGTTATCAGGAAAGGATTCATCAAAGAATTACAGGAGACCAATAAAATAGAGAGGAGAGAGAAGAATTTAGATTATCGGTTACCTGAAAAAATAGATTCTGAATAAAACACAGGAATGATTCCTGTAAAAAAATAACCTGCAACAGAAGTGACAGGTATATCCTCCATACAGTCAGAAGAAATAATTACTGATCAAAAAAAGGGTGAAATACCATCTCTTCTTCACAATACAGCCAGTACCCTCTCCCAGGCTCTAAGGGCCGGCAGTCACTGTACGGCCCGGTTCCTCCTCTGATGATCGTCTCCTCGTACTCCTGATCTGATGCATTATATCCACTAACAAAGGTCCATGCATCGCCCAGAGAAGAAAGATACGACTGAGTCTCCTCTGCTGTAATACCACAATAGCCTATCTGGTTCCATGTGGGATACAACATTGTCTCTGGTTCCGGTTGATCAGATGCATAACTGACCAGAATACAGGCTTTTTCGATTGAATAGACAAAATATGCTTCAAGAGGTGTGACCTGATGGGCAGGCAGGGGGACTTCCCAGGCCTGGGCGGATGCATTGTACATAGAAATACTGTGACCGGCACTGGAAACGGATCCAAAAAGTTTCTCAAGGGTATCCTGATCCCTGATGGGGTACTGGGGAACAGAGACCAGGTTCCAGCCTGACTGTAAGGTAAGGTTGATTGATGAGCCGGGATCCTCTACCGTGACCGTTGCATGAGATGTATCTGATCCTTGTGCATGGGAGACCGTAAGCGAGACATCATAGCTGCCTGGATCGGCGAACTCATAGCTTGGATTTTGAATCGTACTGGTACTACCGTCACCAAATGCCCAGTCCCACGAAGTCGGGGAGCCGGTTGAGGTGTCGGTGAATAAAACGGTGAGGGGCGCAGGTCCGGAGACAGGATCGGTGATAAATGAAGCGATTGGCACAGGCACCATGGTAAACTCCACCACCCAGTAATCTGCACTACCATGGTTCCCAATAACATCCCCCGCATCTGCACGGGTAAAGCCACCAACTATGTACCTGTCACCATAGAGACCGTAAACGCCATATGCACGAGTGATAGCATAACCAGTTACAGTGCTTTTTCCACCCAGGCATTTCTCCCATATCAGCTCACCGGCACCTGACAGTTTTACAATCCAGTAACATCCCCCATAATCGTGTTCGGAGACATCGCCATCGATAGAATCTGAATAGCCGGCAATAATATAACCATCATTAGTACCTGAAATGCTGTACGCCTCTTCAGCGGCACTTCCTCCAAGACATTTTTCCCAGATAATGTCACCGGCACCTGAGAGTTTCACAACCCAGTAATCAAAATTCCCATGGGGGGAGGTAATATCACCATCACGTGATATTGTTGTACCAGCAACAATAAACCCGCCATCACCTGTCTGAATAATATCATAAGGCACATCAGCGTCTGAACCTCCAAAACACTTCTCCCAGATGAGTTCACCGGTACCTGATATTTTTACAACCCAGTAATCGGTAATACCATGATTGCCCGTAACGTCATCATCGTCTGATTGCGTCCCGCCGGCAAGAATATATCCCCCATCGTCAGTTGTAATTATACTTTCTGCATAGTCATTACCACTTCCACCAAGACACTTCTCCCAGATGAGTTCTCCATTACCTGATAATTTTACAACCCAGTAATCACCATCCGTAGGATATTCACCTTTGTGAAATCCACTGACATCTCCATCATCTGAAGTTGTAAAACCTGCAACAATATACCCACCATCACTCGTTTCTATTACGCTTGTTGCATGATCATCACCACTTCCGCCGAGGCATTTCTCCCAGATGAGTTCACCGGTACCTGATAATTGTACTACCCAGTAATCTGCATAATAACTTTCATCACCATGGTGAAAACCAGTGACCTCTCCATCATCTGAAGTTGTAAAACCTGCAACAACATACCCCCCATCACTCGTTTCTATTACGCTTGTTGCCTGATCATCATTACTTCCACCGAGACATTTCTCCCAGATGAGTTCACCGGTACCTGATAATTGTACAACCCAATAATCACTACCATTACTTTCACTGCTGTGAAGCCCGGTGACATCACCATCATCAGAATCTGAACTGCCAGCAAGGATATACCCCCCATTACTGATTTTTTTCATACTTGTTGCACAATCTCCACCACTTCCTCCAAGACATCTCTGCCAGATAATATCGGGGTCAATATCTGATAGAACCGGGTATCCCTGGGTTGCACTCAATATATCCACAAAACCATTGGAATCGTCTGATCCGGAACCGGTGATGCCCACACGCATCCCGTCAGCATGAACCGATACATGAGGAAAGGGCAGATCTTCACTATTAACAGCAGGATCTAAGGAACCTGTTATCATTTCATTAGCACCAGCAGAGACGATAAAACAGAGAGAAATAATTACAAAAATGATAAGGTTTGATAAATGTCTCATGTCAATCTTCCAGTTTTTTTGCATTAAGTAAATAAATTTTTAATTCTATCACTTAAAAACAATCTGTTTTAGAAAAAGGAGAAGAGCGGTACTAACAGACTCTCGGTACCGGATCCCCAAGCGGTGTCTCGATGAACCGCTCCCCGCCGGCAGTCGTGTTCATGATGACACCGGACCCGCTCGTTATCTCACCGATGATTGCAGCGTTAGCACCATAGGGATGACTCCGAAGTGCAGAGAGGACTGCCTCTGCATCTTTCTGTGGGACTGCCATCACTACCTTCCCCTCGTTTGCAACCTCAAGCGGATCGATACCAAGGAGCTCTGCTGCTTTTCGCACATTCGTCTTAATTGGCAGATTCTCTTCAGATATGAGAACCTGGACCTTTGCTTTTCCCGCCATCTCATTTATGGCACTCGCAAACCCGCCCCGGGTCGGATCCTTCATGGCATGAATTGTACCTGCAGCCATGGCTTTCTCAACCATACCTGATAAGGGAGCAACATCAGAGACCAGTTGTCCTTCAAGCGAGAATCCTTCCCTGCTCGCAAGGATACAGAGCCCGTGATCCCCGATGGTTCCTGATACGATAACGGCGTCACCTTCTTTCATCCCGGCATCAGAGACCACCTGTTCGGCAATGCCAATCCCTGCCGTATTTATCATGATCCCGTCAAGTGACCCCTTCTCCATGACCTTGGTGTCACCGGTAACAAGAGCTGCTCCTACCTCTCCAAGTGTATCATCCATCGAGGAGAGGATCCGGGAGAGATCATCAAACAAGAACCCTTCCTCGATAACCATACCACAGGAGAGGGCAATTGGTCTGCCACCCATCATGGCAATATCATTCACGGTTCCCGAGACGGCGATCCGTCCGATATCCCCACCCGGAAAAAAGATAGGCCGAACAATATGGGAATCAGTAGTAAATACGATATTCTTGCCGCCTATCGGAATAACTGCCCCGTCATCAAGGGCTTCAAGACCGATACCTCCGGCATTTTTATGGGTTATTTTGCTCACGAGGTCAAGAAATTCTCCTGCGACCTCTCCACCGGCTCCATGCATCAGCGTAATCTTCATGCTTCTTCTCCGTCTTTGGTATCTATCTCGATATGAGAGACAAGGATCTCCCGCCCCTTTATCACTTCAGGCAATGCTCCACAGGAGGGGCAGACATAGATCTCACTGCCGGTATAGCCACAGGAACAGGTGGTCTTAGGTGGGACCACCACCGTCTGTAAGACCGTGTCCTGAAACAGGGGATCATCCTCAATAATTACTGAGAACAGAAATGAAACCTGTTCCGGGTTTATCATCGAAAGTTCACCGATCTCTACATGAATTGTCTGGATAGCCGCTGCGTTATGTTCAATAGCAGCCCTTCTTGCTGTCGCATAGATATCATGGGCAATACCGTATTCATGCATGGAACTGAAATCCTCCTCCTGTTCTCATGAGTATTCCTATACGTTTTCATGCTGTCAAGTTAATGCTTCGGGTTCAGTGTGGGTTACACTCAGTAAGAGATCTTCCCAAACAACCATGAGAAAAAAAAAGATTCAGGATTTATCGCAGGTGATAATTTATGATTCCCTGCGATTGCAGATAATACGATATACCAGTGAAAAAACAATCGTTACAAGGATAATGATCGCAAGAAAAAGAATTACAAGCCAGAACATCTCACCTGCCTGATCATGCAGGGAGTTCATACTGATCCCGATAAGGAAACTCCCAAGAAATGCACCACATGTCACTGATCCGACTATCTCTCCTTTCTTCATCCCAAGAATATTGCCAATAATGGCTCCCCCGATACCACCGGTCCCCTGCAGCGGGATCATGACAAAGAGAACAAGTCCTATTACGTATAACCGATCAACCCACCGGTGTTTCTGCAGATAATCATATCCTTGTGACACAATCTTTTTGATAATTGTTCCGATCCCCGGAACTTTCTGGATGAGATCAAAATTCCAGACGACAAAAAGTGCTGTAATCGCATCAATAAATGCCACTGATGTTGCAATCGTCCACCAGGGAATCCCCAGCTCAATGCCAATCGGAATTATTGTCTCCTTTCCTGCCGGGGGGATGAAATATGCAAGTAAAAGCCCTCCCTGTACCAGGAACAATTCGTAGGGCAGAACCAAAAACCAGTACAGCATATACAGTGTTATGAGTAAAATTGGCAATCCGATCTTGATGCACCGGTCAATACGGGGAGAGAAATAAATCCGGACCGGATGGATAACACAATATTCTTCTTGCTTCATGGGAGTGACAATTAAAGGGTAATGTATGAAATCACAACAGAATCGAAAAAGGGAAGAAATTATACCGATTCCATTACAAGACCCGTGTTCTCTACCGTAGTCGTAATGGCAACAGAAAGCCCGAGTCTGTTTACGATATCCCTGACCTCATCTTCTGACTTCCCGGTTATTATGGCAATGGAAGGGCCGACAGAACTCATTCCTACGAACTCCAGCCCTTCTTTTCTCAGCAGATGCATGTAATGGTACAACTCAAATGAGTGGTGCTCAACCTCTGCTCGTTTTGAACCCCGAAACTCGATCTCCCACATGATATTTCCCATTCTCACCAGATCATCTCTCCCGAGAGCCGGGATGAAATCCATAAGAATACAGTAGGCCTTCTGTTCACGGTCACGGTAATCAAGGGTTCGTGCCCGGTTCATCAAAAGCTCAAACTCCTGTTGTCCGGCAGAAGAGATGGATGAAGAAGGGATGACAATAAACACGTTCTTTCCCTCCCCAAATGGATGATGATGGACAATCGTTAACATATCACCCATAACCGCCATGCCACCATACAGGGAGGCGGCAGGTCCGACCCCGGTCTCAAACCCGAACGCTATCTTACCGTCCCCGGTCTCTTCCACGTAATTGTGACCGATAAGCTGTCTCAGGTCATCATCGGTTAAGGGATCACCAACCGCATGGTTAATGGCCTTTGCAAGCGAGATGAGGATACAACTGGTAGAGCCGAGCCCCACATGCTGGTGCTCGTGATCCCGTGCCGTAACCATAAATCCACCGGTATATCCTACTGTTTTTGAAAAGACTGCACAAAAATGCTTAATAATGGCAGGACGATTGTAGTCAATGGTCGTTTCCCCGGCTGTCGGGGTTACCTCAACCGTGCAGTATAGCGAGATCGCAAACCCCATCCCGCCACCACCCGGGTGATCCGGCGCAAACCGGTTCATATCAAGAACCGTCAGGTGAATCCGTGCAGGAGCTAAAACCCGGACCGTTCTGTTTGTTATCGTTAACTGATACGGTTTCTGCAGTCCGACAAATCTGAGATCCTCTCCCGGGTTAAACGAGTTAAACTCATACTCCACAAGGTCAAGGTCTCCTCCCCTGATCTTCATAATAGCCATTTAAAAAACTCCCTCCGGTACCTCTGGTTGGATGGTCTGAGAAGATATGCTTATTGGTTCTCTGTCGTATCAGATAAAATCTGATTTTTGGACATCCGAAAAAAACCGTTCACCAGATAACAGATAATACTACAACAGTGCCGGGATAACAGGGGTGATAGAAAAGAATTCTCATCTAATCCAAAAATCCGCTATCAAAAGAGATAATCCGGGATGCAAAGGAGGGAGGTAGGGCTACCGGTGTTATATCTTAGATTTCCGGGCTATGTACGTGAGGATCGCTGCATATGCCATCCGGGAGCCCATGTATGCCTCCTGTTTCTTCGGTTCTGTCTCAAACTCCTCCATCGTCTGAAATGACTCGTACTCACGGGACAGATAGGCTCCAAACAGATACAGATCCGTATCCCATGACTCCAGCCTTCGCTGTGATGCATAACATGCCATATCCCATCCTTTCCTCGCAAATACTGACAGTTCGTATTTGGCAGGGCTGTGATAAACCTCATCAATGATAATCTGGATATCGCTGATTCCGATGATCCCTCTTTCTGAATGAACCGGCACAGAGAGTTCAGTAATCCGGGATCTCCATGTATCCTGCCACAGACCGGACCGGATCTCATTATATTCTTCAAATGAATCAGGAATCCGTGAAAATGATAGAACATTTACGGTTTGTAAAAACCAGGAGATATACTGGGGATATGAAAAGAGGAGATACACAGTCTCTGCAATAAGGGTTGAGATATCCATGATAACCGAATACGGGATACTGATATACTCCGCTTGATCTGATTTTATCTTTATCAGAAGCCGGTTATCGGTCGAGTAGATAACTGCCTGCAATCGTTTCTTTCTTCCTGCAGAGAAGAGTACATCCTGACTGTAATGAACAACCTCTGTCTCGAAAAGACCGGTATTGCTGCAGGTAACATGATCAATAAAAGGCAGGGTATCGGTCCTGACAACAGGCCTGACCTGCTTTTTTTCCCAGGAAAAACATGCTCGCGAGATCACTTTTTCCCATTTTCTGGCCCAGCCCGGATCGGTTGAGAAGACAATAGTCCCATTCCGATCCTGCTCAATACCCCACAGAGTAATCCTGATGGAATCAATCTCATTCTTTCCGATCGCAATCGGGGCGTAAAAGACCAGATCAAGAGAGTTGTTTTGCTGACATGCAACATGCCGGATTGCATCATAACCAATCAGAATATCCCCCCTCTCTTCCGGACGTAAACACAGGAAATCATCACAAAGACGCAGTCTGCAGATATTAAGCTTCTTTGGCCCGGTAGTCAGACTGACCAGAATTTCTTTGGAGATATCGGTTTTTTCTGCTCTCATTGTGCATATCAGATATTTACAATCAATGAAACGATCAACGAAGAAATCAGAAACAAAATGTTTCCGTTGAATTCAATAAGGACCGGATACGATATTTTTCAGATAAGGATTGCCGGTATCAAACCCGGTACCGGATACGTAATGATTATATCAGTAATTGAGATTATGATCTGCGTGCATAATAATAATACCCCGGAGACGATACACTCACCACGATAAAATCGAGAGAACATACAACCAACGAACAACAGGGAGTAAAAAGAGAAGATTTATGACAGGAAACTGTCTCATCGGGGTAGATATCGGAGGAACAAATACCGACATTGTCATCATCAATGATGATATTCATACTCAAAAATTACCGACCGTTCCATCTTTAGATCCAATTCTTTCCGGGATGAAAAAAACCGGAAGGCTTGCAGTCAGTACTTCCTGTCTTTTAAACCAGTTCCTGATTGGCAAAAGAAAAACCGTCGCATGTATCACCATTCCGGGTCCGGGCCTTACTGCAGATCATGCCGTTTGTGGTGCTATCGGGCACCGGGGCGATATCCTAAAGGATATTAATCCGACAGAAGTTGAGGATTATATCAGAACACATCCGGCAGATTCCCTTGCGGTCACCGGAAAATTTTCTGTCAGAAATCCCTGTCTTGAAGAGAAGGTTGTTGCCATTGCACGTAAATACTACACAGATAGTTGTATCGCCCCGAGTCATACCCTGGGATACCTGAACATGCCTGAGAGAATAAGGACAACAAAAGCCAATGCTGCTTTAAAAGAAGAGGTTGCCGTTCTCATCAGGCAGGTTGAGAAATATCACAGCCATTTCTATTTCGTATCAGGGAATGCCGGCCTTGTCTCAAAAACCCGTGCCTGTGAAAATCCACTTTCCCTGTTCCATTCAAGCCCGGCCACTGCAGCTCTTGGTTCTTACTACCAGATCCGAAGAAACGGTCTTGTCATTGATATCGGAGGCTCTACCACCGATCTTGTACCCATTGCAGATGGTCTGCCGGTAAACGGTCCCCTGCTTTTATCAGGTAAAAAGACCGGGATGGATGCAGTCGTCTGTGAGTCCATCCCCTATGGCGGGGATTCGCGGGTCAGCCCTGTCCTTATGCCAGAGAGAGAAGGGAACGCACGGGCTTTTGGCGGAAAGAACCCTGCCCTGACCGATGCACTTAATGTGACAGGGATAGCCGCCATCGGGAATACGGATTTTCCCGGTCTTTCCCGGGAAGCGGCAGAGACAGCACTACAAACGTACCTGGAATGCGTATGTTCCCGATTAAAAAACTCGATTCAGGGTCCGCTTATCGGTGCAGGATACCTTGCCCCGTATCTCGTTCCGCTTATTGCAAAAGAGTCCCGTCGCAGGTATTATATCCCTGAGCATGCATCCTCCTCCAATGCCATCGGAGCTGCGGTATCGAGGATTAGCCTGAGCCTGCACGTCCATCTTGACACCGGTAAAGAGATCCTCCTCTATAACGGAATACCCCAACCCTTTCCTCATGACACTGATGATGAATCCATCATCTCGATTGCGAAAGAGGAGTTACAGAGAAGGGCTGCCAGGGAAGGAGCATCACAGGAGGATTGCCGGCAGGTTATCACAGAACAATTCTCTGCATTCGATGTCATCACCTATTATTCTGCAGATGCACGAATTCTTGACTGCGTGTTACAGATACCTCCCGGCATCTCTTCGGAGGCGCCATGAGAACCGGAATCGTGTACCATGACAGGTACCTGGCCCATGAACAGTATCCTTCACACCCCGAGCGGCGTGAACGACTGAGTTATACCATGGATCAGCTCGAGGAAGAAGGGATCTTTGAGAAAGAAGAGTTCCTCCTGATCACGCCAAAACCCGCATCGATATCAGATATTCTTGCCGTTCATGAAGAGGATTATCTCACTTTTTTAGAGAGAAGCAGTGTAGTCGGGGGATATATCGATGCTGATACCAACATTCCTCCCGGCCTGTACCAAAACGCCCTTCTTTCTGCCGGAGGAGCCGTTGCAGCAGGGGATGCAGTACTCGATAAAAAGGTCAGAAATGCCTTTGCGTTCTGCCGTCCTCCCGGACACCATGCCGGAAAAAGGAACGGTGCCGGATTCTGCTACCTCAACAACATGGCAGTCCTTGTACAGCACGTAAAAAAACGGGGTTTGAAACGGGTTGCAATAATTGACTGGGACGCTCACCATGGAAACGGGACACAGGAGATATTCTATCCTGATAGCACGGTACTCTTCTTCTCGGTTCACCAGTACCCGTTTTACCCGGGAACCGGGGGGATAAATGAGTCAGGAACAGGAGCAGGGAGAGGGTATACCATCAATATGCCTGTCCCTGCAGGGACCTCGGATGAAAGTTACGAATACCTCTTCACTGAGATAATCGCCCCGGTTATACGGGAATTTTCTCCTGACTGTGTTACTATATCAGCCGGACAGGATGCCCACTTCACCGATCCGCTCATATCACTTGCTCTCACGACAAAAGGATATGCTACCTTAATGCACAAAGCCTGTGCCCTTGCAGATGAACTCTGCAAAGGAAGGCTCATTGCAATACTCGAGGGAGGGTATAGTGTCTGCGGGGGACTGCCGTACACCAACCTTGCGATCCTTGCTTGTATGGCAGGACTGGATACATCACACTGTACCGATCCTCAAGCATATATGAGTGCATTCCCCGACCGATACAATCCCCGTTCATTTGATCATGTCAGGGGAATGACACATGACTTAAAAAAAATCCTCTCTTCTACCTGGAATAATATCAGGTGAAACGAAACGCACCAATAAAGACACATATAATCCAATCACTAATTACATTGCATTCATCACCAGCGCACACAAAGAGATACAGGGAGAAGACATGACAATCCGGACTATTACAGAAGGAATTTATGCCATCGGGGCAATCGACTGGGATCGACAGATGTTTGATGAACTCATCACTCTGCCACAGGGAACAAGTTATAATGCATATGTTATCAGGGGAAGTGAGAAGACTGCCCTTATCGACACGGTTGATCCCACGAAAGATGAGTGTTACGTGACAAACCTGGTCCAGATGGGCCTTGAAAATGTCGATTATATCATCATCCAGCATGCCGAACAGGATCATGCAGGTACCCTGCCCCTGTTGCTTGAACTCTTTCCAAAAACACCGGTACTCTGCAGTGAGAAGTGCAAGGGTCTTCTTATATCACTCCTGGGAGTTTCTCCTGACAGAGTAAGGATCGTTGCCGATGATGAAACCGTCTCACTCGGAGATAAAACACTCCGGTTCATGATGACCCCCTGGGTTCACTGGCCTGAAACGATGCTTACCTACTGCATGGAAGATGAGATCCTTTTCTCCTGTGATCTCTTTGGTTCCCATTACGCAACCAGTGACCTCTTCTTATCTGATACGGCAACAACCGGGATCCTGGCTAAACGGTACTATGCCGAGATCATGATGCCGTTTCGGTCAAGTATCACTACGTACCTTGCCCGGCTCGGTACGATAAAGATTGAGACTATCGCACCCAGCCATGGTCCCCTCATCAGGCCGGCAACATGGATCCTTGACCTCTACCGGAAGTGGACGGCAGAAGAGACAAAAAACAGTGCTGTTCTTCTTTATGTCTCAATGCATGGAAGTACAAAGGAGATGGCCCGGTTCCTCGAGGAGGCACTTATCGATAACGGAGTCGGAGTTACGGTCTACAACGTTGCAACCGCTGATTCAGGCATGATGGCTGCAAGCCTCGTTGATGCCTCAACAGTTATTATCGCAACACCAACGGTCCTCTTCGGCCCTCATCCTGCCATGGTCTCTGCGGTATACCTGGCAAACGCAATCAGACCGAAAATACGATATGCTGCAATTATCGGATCCTATGGGTGGGGGGGCAAGACTGTCGAGACCATAAAAGGGATGCTCACCCATATAAAGGCCGAGATACTCGATCCGGTCATGAAAGAAGGTGCACCAGATGAAAAGACACGGCAGGCTCTCCTGGCACTTGCAACAACAATTGCAGAGAAACACAGGACAGATCCGGATATCAGTACCTGACCGGAAAAGACTTTTCTCTCTCTTTCGGATCCTTTTTAATGGCAGATACAACCGTGACTCTCTTTTCCGGCAGCTTTTTGCTGATAAACCTTTATGCATGCAGAGACTATACCTACCATGACGAAACATGGCAAAGGATGATATGATGTATAAATGTGAACGCTGTGGCCAGGTAATCACGGTGTTTCATGGCGGCGAGGGACAGCTGGTCTGCTGCGGTGCTCCCATGATTCTCCTGCAGGAAAAGACTGCAGAAGAGGGAAAGGAGAAACATCTTCCCGTCATTACAAAACAGTCAGGAAGAGTGCTCGTGACCTGTGGTGACATTCCCCATCCGATGGAGACGAATCACTATATCATGGCAATCAGTATCCAGACAAAAGAAGGGGTTATGATGCAGCGGTTACATCCGGGTGAAAAGCCTGAGGCCTCTTTCTGCACTGATTCTGATGATATCATCGCACGGGCTTACTGCAACGTCCATGGTCTCTGGTCTGACAGAACACCATGAATCGTTCTTTTTTGTAATAACGTACGATTTCGTCATTACCGGGATCAATGAGCAGAGCGGCATACCATTAACCCTCGGAACCATTCCAGTATGCTCTGCCATCATCCAAAACCCGGGATTGTATTGCAATATCAGAGATTTGCTCCATTAAGAGGGGATCCAGATACAAACTCCTGGTTTTCCCTGATAATCCCGGTATCCACGATACACATTGATATAAACCCCGGGGGATACACAGTACAACGGGAATAAAAAAACAGAACATGTACCGGAGACGATTTTTTACTACTGTTTTATTCGACGTTGGAGCATTATTCAGGTTTATCACCCCCTTTACTGCTCTTCCCCTGATCCCGGTTTTACTTTATCATGAATGGGATCTGTTCCTCCCCATGGGCCTTGTTCCGATCCTGTTTTTTACGATAGGATACCTGCTGAAACTTATCAAACGAAACCACCACTACTCACGCCATAGCGCTGCCCTGAGCACCATTGCTCTTTTCTGGCTCATAATGCCGATAATATCGATGATACCCTTTATTCTCTCCACCGATATGGGAATTGTCAACGGTTTCTTTGAGAGCATGGCAGGATGGACCGGATCCAGTTTCAGCATCATTCCGGATCCGGAATCTCTGCCAGAAACTCTTATCTTCTGGCGGTCCTACCTCCAGTGGATAGGCGGTATCGGCATTGTAACCATGATGCTCTGTCTCGTGCAGGGCAGCAACCCTCATATGACAGTCAGGGGAAGGAATGAGTTCAGAAAAGAGAACCTCATCAAAGAGATTATTGTGAACTCAGATAAAGTCCTCCTTGTTTATGGTGGAATTACCATCTCTGCATTCCTGCTGGTTCTCTCGACAGGAGTACCGGTACAGGAAAGCATCAATCTTGCATTCTCAGCAGTCAGCACCGGTGGATATATACCCCATGCAGAAAATGTCGCGTATTATCACAACCCGATGCTGGAACTCTTCCTTACCGGTATCACCCTTGCTGCTGCCCTGCCATTTCCTCTCTTCTTTATCTTAAAACTGCACCATCTGAAACTTTTTTTCAAAAATGACCAGATTCGGGTGATGGGAATTCTGCTTCCGGTCGGCATCATAATCCTTTTGTTAAACCTGGTTATCGGTACCGGGGAAAATATCATAACAGCATTCAGGGAGAGCGGATTTATGGTAGTATCTGCCCTGACCTCATCAGGATTCTCCAACTGCACAATAACCGGATGGGAACAGAGCAGCATCCTTTTACTGCTTCTTTTCATCTTTATCGGGGGTGGAGCGGTAAGTACTTCGGGTGGAATAACCCTGCGACGCCTGGCACTGATGTACCGGGGTTTTGGATGGTGGTTTCAAAAAACCTTTGCAACACCCCATACCCTGCTTACCATCAAGATAGATGGAGAGCGGGTCCATCCCGGGTATGCGGATTCAGAAGTCTCAAAGAATATTCTTGTTGTTATCTTCTCGATACTTGCCGTTTTACTTGCATATATCATCCTGCTCCATATTCACCCTGACATGATATCAGTCACCCCGTTATTATTCGATATCATATCTGCCTTTGCCACGTGTGGCATTACCGGGGGATATATCACCCCTGCAATCCCTGATGCCAGTAAACTCATCTTCTGCTTTGTGATGTGGATAGGACGGATTGAAGTTCTCCCGGTTGTTATTCTCCTGTACAGTTTCTTTCACGATCCTGATTAACTCCCGGACAATTCATCATCTCAAACAAAAAACCGGACCTGTGATGAGAAATACCTAACAAGAGAGCAGGCACCATATATGAGATGATGAGGCAGATCGCTCTGTACGGGAAAGGCGGAATCGGGAAGTCCACAACCTCTGCAAATCTATCAGCTGCCTTTGCTGAGAAGGGATATACCGTCATGCAGATCGGGTGTGATCCGAAGCGTGACAGTACACGGATGCTGATGCAGGGAGAGATGATCCCTACTGTCATGGATGAGGTCAGGGAACACGGGGACCGTGAGATTACTGCAGATGAAGTAGTTTTTACCGGGTACAGGGGGATTTCCTGTGTAGAGGCAGGGGGACCTGAGCCGGGCATCGGCTGTGCAGGACGTGGTATCATCGCCACCTTTTCCCTCCTTGAACGGTTAAACGTTCTAGCTGCTGATATCATCGTCTATGATGTCCTTGGGGATGTTGTCTGCGGCGGGTTTGCCATGCCCATGAGGAAAGGATATGCAGAAGAGATCTATTTAGTAACATCAGGCGAACTCATGTCCCTTTATGCAGCAAATAATATCTGCAAGGCTATTGAGCGTCTCGCCTGCAATACCACACCGCGATGTCATTTAGGGGGAATAATCTGTAATGCGAGAGGTCTTTTACGGGAAGAAGAACTTGTGGGGGAATTTGCAGAAAAAGTAGGAAGCAGGCTCGTTGCCTTTATTCCCAGATCTGATATCGTGCAGGAGGCTGAACTGAACAGAAAAACAGTTATCGAATATGCTCCCGCAAGTGACCAGGCCGGACGGTACCGGTTCTTATCAGAACAGATCTTAAATACAGGAGATTTCTGCATCCCTACACCGCTATCGATGCAGGAACTCGAAGATCTTGGCATCTCGTACCGTTCCTGATAAAGATACGTTTTTTAAAACATTCTTCCCGATATCAGGGAGATATTTCCTCTCAGCCGGAACGTGAAAGGACAGATTCGTCGAGACCAAAGAACCTGAAACGAACAATATCCGAAAGTAATCATTCCTGTCATTTAGCGATATTTTCTAAAAATATGACGTCGGCGTCTTTTGATTGTATCCTTTGTATATCGATTTTTTACTTTCACCCTGCTAATTAAGCCTTTAAATAACGATCCCTCGCATCTTTGTATAACAAGAAAGGTGAGTTCAATGTTAGAAAAAGCAGGATATATCAAAAGATCACGGGTAAAGGCGGTTGATTCCGATGGAACCATGGCTGAGGTCTACGAAGTCATGGTCGAAGGGAGATACTATCTCATCAGAACCTCAGAACTGAAAAATGCAGTTTTTGGAAGAATCTCTGCACGGATCGAGAATATGAGGCAGAACTACCAGCAGTATCTGACCGGTATGACAGGTATCTCCCAGATATCTTCATCAGGCAGGGCTCTGAATTTCGAATTCCATGACGGGGCACGGTTTACCGTCTCGATTTATTCATTAAAAGCAGTCATGCGATCCGAATCATCCTTTGCACCGGTCGCAAGACTTCCAACCGCAAGCTCCATCAGGATGCAGAACCACCCGGTTCAGGGAGGCCAGCAGCGTCTGGCAACTGCCTGATTTTTCAGGGATCTCTGATACCACTACTCTGTTATAGTTAGAGATCCAAAAAAGATACATGAACCAGCGAAAAATCACCCGTTACGGGTATGCCGGTATCTGTCTTCTTATCATTGCAGGGCTCCTTTTTGCCCCGGTAAGTGCAGCAGAAGCGTCAGCAGAAGAAATAGCAAAGGAATTAGCAGACTTCTTTGCAGAACCTGATTCCTCAACCCTCTCTCCTGATGACTTAAGGACCATCGGTATTCTCTTTCTTATGCTTGCTGATCTCAAAGAAGCAGTAGCCGGTGGCAACTATAACCAGATATCTGCTGCCCTGAATCCTGAAAACTATGCATGTGTCGGGGCAGATGCAGATACCGACTATCTCTCCATGTTCTTTGTCCTTCTTGGTCTGCTCGAATCTGATGCTGACCAGTCCTATGCCGGCATATCCCTCTATGATGTCATGGTTGCACTCGGCATGGCTGAAGGAAAAACACAGACATCAACACAGACAATGGCAAAAGTACCTGACGTTCCTGCCACCGATCCCTATAAATCCGATATCGACCCTGATGCCATGATTAAGGCCGGACTTCCGAAGTATGACAACCCTGAGATGTACTCACAATACCTCTCTTCACCCATGGCACATTATTTCAACCCATAGTGATACGAGAGAATTGATACATAATCCACCTCTTCACTCTTTTTTTATACTTCTGATATTTCTCTTCGAAAAACCATCTTCCTTCACTCCCGGAGTGTAACCACCTGCAGAAAAGTAAACAGGGCAGGTGGTCCCGCCTGTTGCCGATAGAGAAGAGTTGAGCATTTCTGTCTCATCCTTTTTCACCTGCATTTTTTCCATACCCGGAGATGATCATTCTGTTATAGTAAAAAACCAATATACCAATCATGAGAAACGAAAAATATCTATCCGGATGGTATTGTACTGTATTCGTACTGTTCCTTACCGTAATTTCTCTCATCCCTGCCGGTAGTGCAGATATGTCAGCGCAACAGGCCGCTGACAGAATAGCACAGTTTTATGCAGGTAGTGACGAATCACAGGTATCCCCTGAAGACTTAAGGACCATCGGCATCCTCTTTCTCATGCAGGCAGATGTAAAAGAGGCTTTTGTAACGAAAAACGACAGCCTGATAGAGACCGCATTACATCCTGATACCTATACCTGCATCGGTGCCGACAAAAAAACAGATTATCTCTTGCTCTTTCTAACGTTTATTGATATTATCGGATCTGATGATGACCGGTCATATTCCCGGAAATCACTGTATGATATCATGGCTGCCCTCGGCATGGCAGATAAAACATATACTGCCCCAAAACCCGTGCCTACGTATGTACAGGACAAGACCACAAAAACCTCCAATACAGAAACCTCTGAGTATGAAGATTTAGAGGACAATGAGTACTTCGGACCTGATGTTAATCCTGATGAAAAGATAAAAGAAGGACTGAAATTACCGCTCGAAAATCTCTATTCCAATTTTATTTATCCACCGGTAACTGATTTAAAAGATTTGTTCAGGTATTCGGGCGGGATGAGACCGGGATTTTATAATTAAAAAGGCTTTTCTCTTCTTCCCGCAGCCTTTTTCTCTCTTCCTTTTTTTAACGGAATATGCTATCAGGGATAGAAGAAAATCTACGATAATCCCAAAGAAATAAAAAAGTATACGGCAACTGTTATACTGGATGCCATTATTGATTACCTGATACAATACCCATCATACCTGTATTTTTTGTATCAGACGATAATTTCGTCCCGGTGTTGAATCATCCGTATAATCATAATCGAATACAAAGGAGATCGGATATGCCATGGAAAGAACAATCGGATTTAAAGAACGTAGATATATTGAAGAACTTCGGATATTGACAAAATCAACGGCATTGGACTGTATCATCGATGAAAAATTTGACCGGATCATTTATGTTATCAGGTCCGGTGATATGGGGTATGCTATCGGAAAGAAAGGAGAAAATATCAGGAGACTTGAGAAAGTACTCGGCCGGAAAGTAGAGATGGTCGAGTTCGCTGAGGAGATTGAACCATTTCTTGAGAACATCTTCAAACCTGCAAAGATTATCTCTGTTGAATGTGACCAGGAGACAAAGTGCATCAATACCATCGTTGAGACGAGAAGTGATGTCGGTATTGCTATCGGGAAGGGGGGATGTACTATCGAGAAGGCACGGATGCTTGTGAGAAGGTTTCACCAGTTTGAAGTCGGTGAAGTAATAACACGCGGGGAGTCTTCCTGATGAGCAACGAGACGGTTCTTTCTGAGATATGGGACACCATCGAAGCCCGTCTGTCCAACCCGACAGAAGAGAGTTACACCTGTCGGATTATAAACCACAAAAAAGGAATTGACAAAATCTTAGAGAAGGTAGGAGAGGAGGCAGTCGAGTTCGTCATCGCGGTTAAGAACAGGAAAAAAGAAGAGATCATCCTTGAAGCAGCGGATCTGCAGTTCCACCTGATGCTTGCATTAAAGGCAGCCGGGGTATCATTTGATGATGTACTTGATGAACTGATAAAAAGAAGAAAATAAAAAAACGAGCCGGAGGAGAGCTACAGCCTGCGTTATGCAGCACTGCAACAGAACAACCCACCTATCGCATCCCTTAAGGTTCTGTGGTAAAGAGATGGGGAGAGTGCAGAATACACAAAAGTCCGGACCTGACCGCGGCATCGAGTATGCCATACCCGTAACAGAAGCATGCCAGTGCAGAGGCATGGATAGTATTCTTCTGGTATGTTATTCCTCTCTCTAGCCATGACTGTACCGTCAAAATGATACAATCTGCTCCCTGAGCCAGAGGACTGCCTCCGGGAGGAGCTCGCTTTACAGCAGACAGAGCACTTTTTAGCATCTTTTGGTATTTTTCTGTCTTTGTGATAAGATAGTCGGAATGCTCTTTTCCCATACAAAAATCAGGAATATACAGAAGATCTGGTCTTATACGAGTATGAATAAGGCCGATGCAGCAACCCCCGGCAATCCAGCCATGTGCATACCATAAACAGGCAAGCTCATCAACAGTATTTCCTCTCTTTTTATTATCCCGTGCATCTGAAAGATAGGAAGTTGCCATCTCCAGTATCTCTTCACTGCAGGAATAAAGGAGGGTGTCACGGGGAGGGGTGAACTCGATTCCTCCGGCCGAGGAGAGAAGTTCCTCGTAGTAAGAATCAACGATTCCGGAGAGAGGAATATCAGTCGGGATCATAACCGGCAAAACAGACAAGATACTCTTCTTCTACCGGATGAAGCGATGCCGGAACCACGAGAATATGAAGCGGATCTCCAAAAAAATGATTGCTCACTTCTGGTATTGTTCCGGCCCGCACTATTGATTCTCGTGATCCCGCCCGTGCTATCCCGATGACCAGCGGTATCTGGTAATGTTCCCTCTCTGCAAGGGTACGTAGGATCGCCAGTCCCTCCTTAACCGTCATAAACCGGTCATCCTGGATATCAAGGTACACAAGTGTGTGAAGATCCCGCTCCCGGTTGCTTGTGATGACCTCGAGAGGAGTTGTTGGAAACCAGTTTTTTGCGGGAAAGGGAAGCGAGCATGACTTTCCGAACCGGTAATTCTGAAGACCGGAAATACCGCATACTGCACTGGCAATAGATGCCCCGTGTATTATCCTCGTATCCACACCGGCCTGCATTGCCCGGATCCTGAGATCCATATGAGTGGTTGAGACCATCGGGTCTCCACCGGTAAGAAAGACAACATCCTGTATTTTTGCAGCAGCAATGATATCACCGGGATGTACCTCAACATCTTCTCTCAGTAGTATCTGTATTGGTTTTTGATACCATTCCTGTATCTCATGCACTGACGTTCCCATGAGGCGGGAGGTATAATACTCTAAATACACCAGATCAGCTGATTGTACTGCCTCCATTCCTTTTACAGAGATATCACGGAGATCATACAGCCCGAGTCCGATAAAAGTAAGCATAGATAATTATGGAAAAGACCAGGAATGATACCAATGGTTGAGCTACTTCAGGGTAAGGACACCTTCTTCTATCGTAAACTGGCGCCAGTTTAAGGATAATCCCATCGTGCCCCGTACCCGGAATGAATTCCCGTCATCATCGTTCCTGACCTCAAAAACGATATTCATCAGCTGTTTAATGACAGCAACGGTCTTTTCATCAAAAGACTCTCCATTGAGGAGATAGATCCCGACAGAACCCATTTTTTTTAATTTCGAAGAGATAACATGAAGAAACTGGTAGATAACATCAACTTTCCGGAACATGAGAAGCGTTGTTAAGGAGAGGATACAGTACCGGATCGGTGTGGGAAAGAGCTGGTCCGGGTCATCGGTAAACTCCCCTTTCATGATCTCTTCGGTGAGCTGGGAGAACTTGATATCCATTCCCGTGAGATCATTGGGACTTCCGACATATTTCCTCTGTTTCTCATCTGCAATTGAACCTGATGAACTCTTTGAGACTGCATCAATAATTCCGATATGGTCGAGATTATATTTTCCAGCCTTAAACGAACCTTCCAGTTCATCTGCCTGGGACTCGGTACTCAAGACAAGCATGTACTCGCCATCCCGGGGATGAGCCAGGTATGATGCCAGCAGATCGCCAGCAGAGAATGCCGGTGCCAGAATAAGGATATTTGTTCCCGGATTAATACCACCGGTTTTGGTATCAAGTTCATCGATTCCGAACGGATATTTATACATCTGCTATGAATTGTTAAAACGGGTAAACTTATAATTGCTACGATATGCTTCCACCCTGTATCCCGAATTTTTGCAAATATCACGGTTGTGTCACCCGTATGGGAATCTGTGTATCCTGCATATATATCTGCCAGAAAAAAGAGATATAAAAGAAGGTTTATACCAGAACGATTGATAGAGATTGCACAGGATTGCACGAATCTAAAGAGAATTCTCGGTACAGAACGGGTGGGGGAGCATCATTTGATCTATTGTCTGTATGAGTGGCACCTTCTTTCAGGGTTAAAAAAACTGCCGGGAAACCTTTGTTTTATGATTACCAGGGATGATTTATCTCATAACCCGAATAAGCCTGCTCTTGTGACGGAATGGTTGATTGCCATCTCAAAATATGTCTGCAGCCATAATCCCGGTTGTAACCCGATATCAGGTATCACCTTCCATATCGATACCAATGACCAGGGCGGATTTGAGATCTGGTTACCTGCCCTGTCCCGTATCTCCTCATTCGCCCACCTGTACCTTCATTACAAAGATCAGATACAGGAGTCCGGTTCCGGTATGCCGGTGACGATTGCCATCGGCAAGAGCGGTCGCGGAGAGATTATTGATGCGATTAAAAAGATGGCTGACGATGAGATCTCTCCTGACGAACTTGATGATCACCTGCTTGAGTCGTACCTGACCTTTCAGTATACTCCGGATTTTGTGATAAAGACAGGTGCAAGCCATCTGACCGATTTCCTCATCTGGCAATCGGTCTATTCAGAGTTATATTTCACTGACATGGACTGGGATTCAATGAGAAGGATTGACATCTTACGGGCACTGCGGGATTATCAGGACAGGATACGGAGATATGGCACCTAACGTGCAGGGGAGTGAAATGCATCATTTTTCCGATTCTGATAGAATTAGCCTTCATCTCTTATAAGCGGTAACGCACGAGTCGTAACAAATGTGAGTGGATGGATGGCATGACTGCCATCAGCCATTATCTCTCTATCCCCGGGAGAGTTCTATCCGCCGGGAATACAACCGTGTTGCCCGTAAGAGATCCAGTTTCCGAAACATCGGCCAGAACGGAGCGCAGAAATATACCGCAGATTCGTGACCGTTTGCGAGCCATGGAAGGAAATTTGATGTTCTGCATTCATCACCGGTACGGATGATGAGATCAACCGGGGGAATTGAGGCCTTCCCGTACAGGTTCTCTTCAAGGAGCTGCGGAGTAATATCATCCTTTGTGATTCGTTTTTCCCGGACGTCACGCAATATCTTTCTGCTTGCCTGAAGTATCTCATTGCGTCCCCCGTATGCAAGGGCAACATTCAGGAAGAAGTTATCATGATGCGCGGTAGCGGTCTCGACCTCGTTAATGAGATCGATGAGATCACAAGGAAGGAGTTCGCGATCCCCGATTATCTGGATTCGTATCCCGAACCGAAAGACCCGATCGTCTTCCCTGATCCGGTTCAGTCGTTCTTTGAAGAGATCAAAGAGATCCCGCACCTCCTCCTCACTCCGCTTAAAATTTTCTGTTGAGAAGGTATAGAGCGTCAGGTACCTGATACCCAGGTCATGGGCCCACTCAAGCATCTCCTCTATCCGATCAGCTCCTGCCCGGTGACCAAGGGTGGTTGCAAAACCCATCATTCGTGCAAACCGCCGGTTTCCATCAAGGATAAGCGCCACGTGTTTCGGGATATATTTACACTGATGAATCACCCGCTGTTCATATAACGGTTCTAGGAGAGACCTGAAACTCATAGGGGTGTCACCTCCATCACGGTTCCTTCGTCAGGATAACGCTCGATGATATATTTTTTTCCGGGCAGTGTGGATGCATTCTCTTCAAGGATCCACCAGGCCATCTCTACCCGGTCATCAAAGATCATATACAATTCCGGATCAATTACATCGTTTAGTTGTGGTTGAGAAGAGTTTGTTTCAAGAACGCCATAGATCACCGTTCCATCCCCGGTTATCTCGTCAAAAGGACGTGCGGTATTATGAGCAATGCGAAGGAGACGATTTCGAAGCTGCACGCTGTCTTTGAATTCCGATGAACAGAAGTGAACATTCGGCAGATCCTTTATCGTCTCTGCATGCAGATACGCTCCTTTTACCGCATTGTGACAACTGTCTGCCGGCTCATATCCCTTCCGTCGCATATGATCTGCATTACTCTCTCCCCATTCAAGTTCATTGATGTTACAGAGATCGAGATCATCACATACGATGGCCAGGTGATCCAGGCCCGGGAGTGACGGTACCTCAAACCCGGCTGTAAATCCCATATCCCTCGCCGCAAGGACCGAATGATAATACGGACTCTCCCTGATATGTTCCCAGTGCTCCTGCGGAGGATGCAACCGAATCTCATCCACAATCCCTTTTATTATCTGCAACTGTTCCTGGTCAGGTGCTATCCCGGAGTAGAGATGGATATGATGTTCTTTCCCAAATCTCTCTTTCAGACGGGTTGCATACAAAACAAGGCGTTCTGGCACAAGAAACGGTTCACCGCCGGTTATGCCGGTTCCGAGCGCTGACATCCGCTCTGCTACCGCAATACAGTCAGATGGAGTGGTGATCTCGTGTTCATTGGCAAAGATCCGATCCCTGTTCTTGCGATCAGACGAGAGAGGACAGTACCAGCAATCCCGTTTACATAACCCGGTGATAAAAAGAACCAGTTTTGCACCCTGGTGACAGAGGATACAGCCTTTTATTAATCTTTGATGGGGGGGTTTATCTTCTGAAGTGCTCTCTTCCATAGAAATCCAGATTGCTGTAAACAATTTTCCCGGAAATAATAAAACCTTATCGGAAAAATTACCAAAAAAAGTCAGATATCAGGATAGCGGGTGCGAATACCATTCTCCTTAACAGACATCAGGCCCGGGTAGTATCCTGCGGCAAGCGATTCATCTCTGATTTCTTCTTCGCATGGGAGATGATGGGATCAGGGGAGACATTATCAGCGAGTATTACAGAGCCTGCCCTGACCGCTGAATCAAGAAATCCCTTACCAACAGGTGTCCGCACAATAAGTGTCGTGTATCCGTCGGGAGTTCCCATCGACCCTGCTGATATATCAGCATCAATGGCGGTGAAATCACGACAGATATGACATCCTTTCCTGACACAGAACGAAAGAGAAGAGAGATCAATCTTTTCCGGTATAAAACCCTCTCTCTCGATAATTAAACCCCCTTTGATATCCATCCGGGTGATATCCCAGGGTTCTGCCTGCATCTTCTCCTTCATCCCTTCTATGAAGAGATGGTAATCAAATATTTCAGTACAGAAAAGCCCTATAATAAGACGGATAGCACGAGCATACGGCTGTATCAGGTCGTTGTCAGATTCCTTCATCAGGCGGAGAGCAGAGACTGCACAAGGAACACCGACAACTGCAACCGCACGATATTTTCTCTCAAGAACTGCCGTTTTTAATGCGGAAAGGACCGGGGTATACCAGCTGTACCGGCTCCCGGCATAGGAAAGGATCTCACCTGTACTGGTGATAAGAGTAGACTCTGGTTTTTTTAACCATCGATCCTCGGTAACGGTAACTACCGCATCAATAAGATTGTTTTCCAGCCCATGGGCCAGAATGGCAGTGACTGCACCCCCGCTCTGATACAGTGGGGAGTCTTTCGTGGATTTTGCCCCAAAAAGAGAGAGATAGTCACCGATAGCATCAACAGTCACGCTTTTTTCCGGTACACGCGGGCAGACCTCATAGCAGGCGCCACAGGGAACATTATCGGTCTCCTGTTTGCAATACCCAAAAGATACCGGATGACTATCTCCTTCCCGGTAATAGAGTGCATCTGCCGGACATACCGCGATACATGCTCCACATCCAGAGCAGGCATCAGTATTCCATACCCGTTCTTCCAGGTTTTTGTAACTTTTCTTCTCCATTCTCTCACTCCCAGGTATATTTATTTACAAACGGTCGTGCACTCGCAGGCCTGATACAGGTAAAGACAGAAGAGAGATAAGAGGAGGGATCCTCGGAGAACAGGTTGCAAAATTCACGTATATACGGAATTACGAGGTCCATGTCATCTTTTGAAGCCTCATGCTTTCTCGCTCCGACCCCAAGATACCATTCATCCACCCTTCCCCGTATCATGATCAACCCCCCGTGAATACCACTCCCGATTCCCCGCTGTGAAAAGCTATCGTTTCTTCCCCTTCGAAGAAGAAGGATAATTCCCCCTGCCATATACTCTCCAAGGAATGCACGTGCCTCCTGACCAATGATGAGAACCGGGCGTTTATCCTGGTATTGTTTCATGTGAATCCCTCCCCGGTACCCGATATCGTCCCTGACATAGATCTCTCCCCCACGCATACTATGGGCAGTCGCATCACCTGAAGAACCATGGATGATGATCCTGCCGTCATCCATGGTATTTCCGGGAGCATGTTCGGCATTCCCGTACACGACACAGGTCGGCCCTCTCATGAACATACCCAGATCCCCGCCGGGAACCCCGTGGATCGTGATCTGAACCGATCCGGTCAGCCCGTCGGCAATAAACCGCTGTCCCATGACCCCTTCGAGGATGATCTCTTCAGCACCACTGCCGGCTGCTTTTCGGATCATCTGGTTTAACCGGGTATAATGAATCCCTTCTGCCTGGATTTTCGTTATTGCCATGGTTTTTAAGCCCCCACCGGTTTGATATCAAGGACCGAGAGCATCGTCTCATCAAGCATGTATCCACGCAACCGGTCCCGGTTTCCCCGGAGACTCTCGATACTGTTGATACCGGCAGCTCCCATGAGTTCCGATATCTCAAGGGTCCATGCATGGATAAGATTAGATACCTGGACCGATGCTTCATCCGGGTCAAGCCTGCCTACCAGATCGGGCCGCTGGGTGGCAATACCCCAGGGACAAAGGTTCCGGTAACAAGTACCACAGACCCGGCATCCCATGGCAATGAGTGCTGCAGTTCCAATATAAACCGCATCGGCACCAAGTGCAATGAGTTTTGTGACATCTGCACTATTTCTGATACCACCACTCCCGATTATCGATACCTCGTTTCTGATTCCCTGGGCCCGGAGCTTGGCATCAACTGCGGCAATAGCAGTCTCAATCGGTATACCTACGTTGTCCCTAAAAACGGTAGGTGCGGCACCCGTCCCTCCCCGGAATCCATCGATAACCACCGCATCGGCACTCGACCGTGCAATTCCGGCTGCGATTGCAGCAACGTTATGGACAGCGGCTATCTTGACAAATACCGGTTTTTTCCATTCGGTTGCTTCTTTTAGGCTCCTGACAAGTTGCTTGAGATCTTCGATACTATAGATATCATGGTGGGGAGCCGGGCTGATCGCATCACTCCCTTCCGGGATCATACGGGTACAGGACACATCTCCACAGACCTTCTCTCCCGGCAGATGACCGCCGATCCCTGGTTTTGCACCCTGGCCGATTTTTATCTCAATGGCGGCTCCCCTTGAGAGATAATCGATATTGACACCAAATCGTCCCGAAGCTACCTGAACAATCATGTTATCCTGGTACGGAAATATCGCTTCATGAAGGCCTCCTTCACCGGTCCCCATGAATGTCCCTGATGCCGCTGCTGCACGTGCAAGACTGATATGGGCATTAAGACTGATCGCTCCGTAACTCATGTGTCCGATCATAATCGGGGTCTCGATCTGGAGATTTGGAACAATCTCGGTCTTTAGTTGCACGTCACCGGACGGATCCCGGAAAAGATCCAGTTTCTTTGGTTTTTTTCCGATGTAGGTCCGGAGCTCCATCGGTTCCCGGAGGGGGTCAATACTGGGGTTGGTTACCTGGCATGCATCAAGAACGATGCGATCAAAGATTATCGGGTAATCAAGGGTATTGCCCATGCCTCCGAGGAGAATCTTCCCGGTCTCTGCCTGTTTGTAAATATCCTCCCTGGCTTTGGCCGTCCAGACCGGATGGTTCCGGTAATCCACAGGGCGTTCCTCGATGCGTATCGCATCTCTCGGACATTGTGAGATGCACCGGTGGCAGGCAACACAGTTCCGGGAAGAGATTAAAATCCGGTTATTTTCCATCCGGAATACTCCATAGGAACAGTTATCCACGCACCTTCCACAGAGCATGCATTGCTCATGATCGAGGTCGACCAAAAACCGCAGGGGTCGTGTACCGATACTCACGCAATAACCCTCCCGATAACCGGCTCCCCTGCTTCAGGCATAAAAATATCCTGTATCGCGGGCTCCATCGTCCTGATTGCCGCTTCTTCACTTGATATATAGAGCCGATCTTCGTGGGTCCCGGCAACAAGCGGCCGTAATTTTATCCGGTCAGAGAACCCGACAATGGAATCCTCGAGCGCAACGATGATGGCAAACGGTCCGTTCATCATTGCCGAACCATAGATAAGACGGATTGCACGGTTCAATTCCTGTTCATGCCCGTCCATTCTGTCTATCTCATCCCAGAATGGCGGGGCAAGTGCACGGACTGCGAGATTGAGAGGGAGATGATGCTGCCTGACCAGCAGATCCATAAGATATGCTACTACCTCGGTGTCAGTAAACATGGAACAGCGGTATCCAAAACTCTCGATGTATCTCTTATTTGTCCCGTATGACGTAATTTCCCCGTTGTGAACAACACTCCAGTTCAGAAGATTAAAAGGGTGTGCCCCGCCCCACCAGCCCGAGGTATTGGTCGGGTACCGGTTATGAGCCAGCCAGATGTACCCTTCGTAATCCTGTATCCGGTAGAAGTCTGCAACTTCCCGGGGCCATCCCGAGGCCTTGAACACCCCGAGGTTCTTTCCGGATGAGAATACCAGTGCACCGGGGATAGTTGTATTTATCTCCATCACAACCCGGGTAACGATATCATCATCCGGAGTACTGCTGTGCAACATCAGTTTCCGGTTAGGACGGAAAAAATACCGCCACGGAATATGAACTTTTCTCATACCCGGTTGCTCACAGGTCGGGATCTCTTCATCATGTTCTATCATCCCCCAGTTCTCCAGGAGTTCTTCTACCTGTGTCTTCGGCTGACCGAGGGTATCATAAAAGAGATGAAATGCAAAGAGATCTGCATAATCAGGATAGATGCCATACGCCACATACCCTGATCCTTCCCCACTGCCGCGTTCATCCATGACCGCCAGAGCATTGCGTATGGTCGATCCATCCATCAGCTCACGATGGCGGTCAATTACCCCGATAATTCCACACATGATATCACTACCACTCCTTTATTCTTATATATGCATTTCTTTTCCAGCTCAAATACGATTCCCTGAATCATTGGTGGAAGCTTTTTTCTTATTTATAATATATGAATGTTATTATAATGTGCTGACCATCCTTCTCAAAAAAACATTTTCTGTCCCTTTTTTTTACGATGAAAGCAGATAACCGGGGAAACGAAAAAAATACCGCTTTTTATTATCCGTTATCCGGATTCCTACCTTATCACGAAGAGAGAGGAATTCAGATGAAATAATTAACTTTAAATAGAGAAAGGTAGAAGCTTGTATCTATGTCAGGGACAGATGTGAGTTCAATACTTGCAAAGATCAAGGCTGATGGTGTGAGGTTTATCAGACTTCAGTTCTGTGATATCCTCGGTCTGCCGAAGAACGTAGCTATTCCGGTGGAACAGGCAGAAAAGGCGTTAACTGAAGGAATATGGTTTGATGGATCCTCAATTGAGGGATTCGCACGGATTGATGAGTCTGATATGCTGTTAAAACCCGATCCCGATACCTATACTATCCTGCCATGGAGACCGGCCGAGGGAAGAGTAGCACGGTTTATCTGTGATATCTGTACATACAACGGAACCTCCTTTGAGGGTGATCCAAGGTACGTGCTCAAGAAAAATTTACAGATTGCACAGGAGATGGGATTTACCTTCAACACGGGACCGGAACTTGAATTCTTTGTCTTCAAACGCGATAAAGATAACAATCCGACGACTGATTTTGTCGATTCAGGCGGGTACTTCGATCTCGCTCCGACCGATGCTGCAGAGGATCTGCGAAGGGAGATTGTCATTACCCTCACCGAGATGGGATTTGAGATAGAGGCATCACATCATGAAGTTGCCGAGTCGCAGCATGAGATTGACTTTAAATATGGTGATGCCCTTTCCATCGCAGACAAGGTTATCACCTTTAAATTTGCAGCAAAAACACTCGCCCTGATGCAGGGACTGCATGCAACGTTCATGGCCAAGCCCATCTCACGGATAAACGGTACCGGAATGCATACCCATGGATCTCTCTCAAAAGACGGAAATAATGCATTCTACGACCCCAACGGCGAGCGGCAGCTCTCTATGACAGCACTTTACTATATCGGGGGGCTCATGAAACATGCAAAGGCAATAACCAGGATTGCAAATCCAACGATAAACTCGTACAAACGCCTGGTTCCCGGTTATGAAGCACCGGTCTACATCACCTGGAGTGCAGCCAACCGTTCAGCCCTCATCCGTGTCCCTGCTGCGCGTGGAAACAGTACCCGTGCAGAGTTCCGTTCACCTGACCCGAGCTGTAATCCCTATCTGCTCTTTGCTGCCATGATAGCGGCAGGTGTCGACGGGATACAGAATAAGATACTACCACCGCCCCCGACCGATGAAAATATCTATCACATGACAAACGAGGAGATGAAAAAACGGAAAATTGAGATGCTCCCGGGATCTCTTGAAGAAGCAAACAATGCACTCCTTGCAGATCCAATCATCTGCAAAGCGCTCGGATCCCATATTGTAGAGTACCTCGATATTATCGCAAAAACCGAGATCGATGACTACCGGCTTACCGTTCATAAGTGGGAGATAGACCGCTACCTCCATAATTACTAATTATCACATCTTTTTTTACCTGGTTCATGCAAACATTCATCCTGCATGCCAGTCTCTTTGGATGATGCATCATCAACCACTGATTCCATACTCCTTGTTGCCATTGTTATCATCGTCTCTGCACTGATTCTTGCATTTCTGCTTGGATTTCTCTCATTTTTCCAGGGCGACCCTGCAATCCCATCACCGATTGCAATCTACGGAGTATACCACACCCATGATCTCTATCCAAACGCCAAATCAGACAGCAGGGTAATTTTAATTAATAATTCAGATATCGAGTATACCAATGATGACCTGATGGCAGTGTTTCTGCGAAACGGAGAGGAGGTACATGCCTGCATTGATACTTTAAACGGGTATCATTTCATACCAACCCACCATAACGGGGTCCAGTGGATGGGAGGACCGGGCTGCCAGGATCTCTATTTCAGTCCCCATGAGATAATCGTCATTGACTTTACTGATAACACATTTATACCCGGGGACCAGGTAACCGCACAAATTTACGAGCGATGTACCGGCAACTGCAAAAAGGAAGTGATTACATTCTCCCTTCTGGATCAGAAAAAGGTAGATAACTGGGTTTTGAGGAATGTCTATCATATCAACGCTGATTATGCCCTTATATCCCAGAATGAGTACTCTGCTTAAAAGCCCGTGCACAGAGCCGTGCAACCCGTACCGGCTCGGGAATCCTGCCATGATGAGTGAAGATCCGGCAGACTTTTGCGGTCTCTCTGTCAGATATCCCGTATCCCCGTGCATAGAGCTGATACCCGGTAGGAAGATCCACGATGATTCTCTCTTTTAATGCACGATATGCATCGATTTTTTCTGTGTTCCCGGGGAAATGCCTCTCAATATGTTTTATTAGTCCCTCTGATTCTTCGTAACTTACACAGATGACAGGAGTGTTAATCTCTTCGCTTATCCGTTCTGGATTTAAGATATTAAACCAGGCGAGAGCAGCTCCTGATATCATGACAGCCGGGATATCACCTCGGTTCTTTTCCTTAACCATCGAGATAATCGCATCAGATCCGTCATCCCCACCCACCGTAATCGTTGCAAACCCGAATCCGTCAATGAACAGATCCCTTCTCATCACCACCCCTGCAAGCAGTGAATGATGAGGGTTACGATAACTCTCAGCAATTCCCATCACCCTGATACCTGGTTTTTGCAGTTGCATGCAAGGAATTATTATTTTGTACCATTAAAGCTTTAAGCAATGGATATAAACAGGGATAATGTCTGTATTCTGATTCCCACTCTCAACGAGGAACCGACCATCGGGTTGCTTATTTCTGAATTTAAAGGGATGGGGTTCTCAGATATCCTTGTTATCGATGGCAACAGCACAGACAAGACCCAGGAGCTGGCAGAAAAAGCCGGGGCCCGTGTAGTAATCCAGAAGGGAAAAGGGAAAGGAACAGCGGTCATACAGGCGTTTTCTCTTATTGAGAAACCCTATATTCTCATGGTCGACGGGGACGGGACCTACTCACCTGACGATGCAATCCCCATGTTAGAACCCCTCCTGACCGGTTCTGACCAGGTTATCGGGAACCGGCTGACCCATACCAATGTATCGGCGATCAGCCGACTGAACCGTACCGGCAATTATATCTTAAATAATCTCTTCAAGATGGGACATGGGGTATATTACTATGATATTCTCTCAGGATACCGTGCATTTACGAAAGAATCCATTCAAAAGATGCACCTTTCCGAGACCGGGTTTGGTATCGAGACCGAACTGATATCTGAAGCGGTCAGGATTGGGGCCTGTGTAACCGTGGTTCCGGTCTCATACGGGAAACGTCCGGGAACAAAGACCAAGTTACGACCGATAAAAGACGGATGCCGGATCGCAAAGACGATATACCGTCTGGCACGGGTCAACAATCCTCTCTTTTACTTTGGATTCGTCGGCCTTATCCTGATGATTACCGGGATCGGGATGGGTATCTATGTCATGATTGAATGGTTTGCACGAATCGATCACCTTCCGCTCACCATTCTTGCGGTAACGTTTGTGATGTTCGGGTTCCAGATCTTTATGTTCGGAGTTCTGGCAGACATGATCGTCTCGTTTCACCGGGAAGTCATAAACGAGATCCAGAAGAAGTAACCAGAAATTCACCTTCTTTTTCTGACACCAGATCGATCAGAGACATAGCCTGATAACATTTTTCTGGTATTAGAGATGACGATATAAAGCGCGATAGTAGTCTAGCGGCAGGACAGGGGCTTCCCAAGCCTCTAACCCGGGTTCGATCCCCGGCTATCGCATATCCTGTTCTCTATTTCGGGACGATTAAAGGAGACCTCTTGTATCCCGGGGTAAAGAGGATACAGGCAAAAATGCACTATTTCTCTATTATTCTCATTACAACGAACCGATAGAGACCTGCAGAAATCCTTTTCCTTCTTCTCGTTCAATGAAGGTACTGATTCAGAATGACAGCAAAAAAATTATACCGTTCCCGTACCGATCGCTGGATAGGAGGAGTATGTGGAGGAATCGGGGAGTACCTAGATATCGATCCTCTTCTTATCAGGCTGATTTTTATCGTGGCACTGTTGATATGGGGAGCCGGAATTCTCATATATCTCATCATGTGGATCGTTGTCCCGGTGCAGAAAGAGAACTGGGAACAAAATATGGTAACATCGCTCCTTTTCTGATATTATCTTTTTATCCCTCTTTCATCGGTATCATGAATGAAATTCAACTCCTGCCCTGTGCAAATCCAGCATAAAGGATTTTTTTTACGAAACACTCCTCTATGTAATCACCACACCTTCACGCTTAATTTTTTTGATGCAATAATTACCAGGTATCTGCGTTGGAATTTTATATCTGCAGAATTAATCATCATCGTATGTTTCTATCCCATCTTCGTGCGTCTGACTATCCCGATATTTCCTGCAAACACTGCTTATGACTGAATGCAAAACCACATATGCCATCTGTATTATTGCAGAGAACAGGAAAGGAGTTCTTCATGAGATCACCGGCATCATGGCTGATTATGATGCAAACATCACGATGCTTCACATGGAAGAGCCGGGAACCACCCATGATGCCGGGCTTGCAGCACTCTACATAGAGTATGAGATAACCCATAACCAGGAGGTAATACTTGATGCATTACATAATTCCCCGGTTATATCTGAGATCCATCCCCATTCTTCTTTTAAGGATATTTTCGGGACACGGGTCATTATCATCGGGGGAGGCGCCCAGGTCGCACAGGTCGCGATGGGAGCAGTCAATGAAGCAGACCGGCATAATATCAGGGGTGAACGGATATCGGTGGATACGATTCCCCTCGTCGGGGAAGAGACTCTTCGTTGTGCTGTTGATGCGGTCTCACGGCTTCCGCGTGCTTCTATTCTCGTTCTAGCCGGATCCCTGATGGGGGGAACGGTATCAGAAGCGGTGGTCCGCGTTAAAAAAGAAGGAATCCCGGTGATTGCACTGAATATGGCAGGAACAGTCCCCGAATATGCTGATCTCGTGGTGACTGACCCGATACAGGCAGGAGTTTTTGCGGTAATGCATGTCTCGTCTATTGCGGTTTTTGATATAACCCGCATCAGGGGGCGACAGTTTTGAACGATATCATACAGCGTGCTGTCGAAGTCCTGTCCCATGATGGCATCATCATCTATCCAACCGATACCATCTACGGGCTTGGAGCGGATGCGTTCTCAGAAGAAGCGATAAAAAAAATATACGAGGTAAAGGGACGGGATATCGGCAATCCTATATCGGTAGCGGTCTGTGATGCTGATATGATCCGGGTGATAGCTTATGTTACCCCGCAGGTCGAACATTTTATCGATGAATTCCTCCCGGGACCGGTTACCATCGTACTTAAGGCGCGATCCATCCTCCCGAGGATGCTGACCGGGGGGACTGACCGGATAGGAATCAGGTACCCGCTTCACAAGACTGCTCTTGCTATTATCGAGGCGTTTGACTCACCCATAACGGCAACCAGTGCCAACCGGTCAGGTGCACGGGATCCCGCTTCCCCTGATGAGTGCCACGTCTTTCATAACTACCTGATAGACGGGGGAGTTCTTCCCGGCATTCCGTCTACCGTGGTTGACCTTGTTGACAACACGATCCTGCGGGCAGGTGCACATGCAGAGCGTGTCTCTTTCTGGTTAGAGGAGATATGAAAAGATACCCTCGTCTCCGTGATTTTATCAGAGATACAGACGGATGGCTGTATGCCGTCTGTACCTATGATAACCAGAAAAAAGCCGGCTGTATCCTGCGGTATGTTCCGGATACCAATGGAGAACGTACCGATCCATACGGAGAACGATACCGCAAAATAGAATTTTCCGAGGCATACGATCGTATCAGAAGAGAAAAACCTGAGTACTCTGATCTCGTACAGCGGGTTCCTCTGGAGGATATCACCGAGGTCCTGAAACCTGATGAAAGGATGAGATCACTGGCAGCCGGTGACCCGCGTATTTCCCGTCTTCTCTCGCTCTTACAACTTCCCAGTGGCGGATTTGGCGTAACCGGATCGATACTCTGCGGACTTGCCGGTCCTGAATCTGATATTGACGGAGTTGTGTACGGAGATCTCTTTCTTAAGGCTCAAAAAAAGTTACAGACATGCGTGCAAGATGGATCCCTGGCTTCCCTTGACGATGAACTCTGGAAAAAGATCTACCGGAAACGATCCCCTGAACTCTCCTATGATGAGTTTATCCTTCATGAAAAACGCAAATGGAACCGGGGAAAGATTGACGGGACGTACTTTGATCTCCTGTTTACCCGGGATTATACTGATATCAGGGACTGCTCATTTCAGAAAGGAGAGGTATGTGGAACGGAAGTAATCACGGCAGAGGTGACTGATGCGGTGTTTGGTTTTGACAGCCCTGCCAGGTATGATATTGCACATCCTGATATCTCCTGCATTCTCTCTTTTACCCATACCTATACCGGGCAGGTTCGATGCGGTGAGATGGCAGAGGCAAAAGGGGTTGTTGAACGGCATGGGGATGAGTATTACCTCGTGGTAGGAACAACGAGGGAGGCGCGGGGGGAGTACATCAGGTCACTTTCACTTCTTGCAGAATCAGAAGAACTCTGAGAGTTTATGGGGTTTTTTATCACACCGGTTTTTATACCGGCATCGCTGGCAGGGAGGATGGGCAGGTTTCTTCGGGATAGTTCCTGCCAGTATCGTTCGTGCCATATGCAGGGCCTTTAATACCTCCCTCCTGTCACGGGGACCGGGTTCATACCACCTGATGATTCCTGAAGGGATATACTCGATATATCCTCCCCGAATCCGAATGTGCAGGGTCTCTTGTGTTGCAGTAACCAGTGCTGCCATGCGAAGACGATCCTGTCGGTAACATCCGCGGGAGGGTGCCGGGGAAGAACGGGTGATGGCAAGCCGGTTCTCCCCGGTGTGTATCTTATCAACCATACCATGAAACCCGTGTCCTGAGTATACCGGCAGATCATGATCAGTACAGGAAGGGAAAGGAGTATGCTGACAGGCAGCAAGACAGTCTTTGAGGTAGGGGAGAAGCGATCGATCGATACCAGGATCGATAAAGAGTATCTCCTGCCATATCTCTTCGCAGGTCCCCGGATCGGGGGCATGAAGGCTTATCTGTTTGCAGATGAGGTACTTCCCTGACTGTTGCATTCCGGTATCTTTTTCGTAATAATAGAGCAGTGGACAGGTCAAAACTTTCGTAAGTACCGATACCGGGATTGATCTTTCCTGATGCATGGAATTATGGGTGATTGCTGCGATAGTATAGGTATGAGTACTAAAGAGATACAAGTGACGCTTCCTCCTACTCTTGACCCGGTCTATAGTAACATGATCCAGGTTGCATACAAAGAGGATGAATTTACCTTTATCTTTCTTCATCAGATCCCGGGTGCAAACCAGGCACGTGGAAAAGCGATCGTTACCATCTCTCCAAGCCATGCAAAGAACCTGCTTGCCGTACTGCAGCGAACCATGGATGAATACGAAGGAAAGTTCAGGAAGATTGAAAATCCCCAGGATAAACAACAGATAGAGAATGTAACATCAATGCGTGGGTATTCATAGGAATCATATCATTCCACATCTTTTTTACCTATCGCTTACAGAAATAGTAAGACAAAACTGCCGTTGTGGCTTAGTGGTATAGCGGCTGATTCGTAATCAGCAGATCGAGGGTTCAATCCCCTCCAACGGCTTCGGTATAAAAGTTCAATGTTCATCCGGGTTTGTTCAGGATTCAATTTTTCATGAATTCCTGTTTCATGATACATTGGTAATTTCCTTTTTCCGGTTTCATGAGTCACGGGGCAAAAAGACGATCTCAATACGAAGAGGATGATATGATTTAATCTCCCGATACGACGAGGAGGAGAAGCATCATAAAGCAGAATAAATTGATGGGATCAGATCTGCCAGAGTATTTTTTTATCATCTGTTTGGTAACGGGACCAAAAAACCCTCTGCTGATTTTTGGTATGAAAAGATCTGAAAAATATTTCCTCTGCGAAACACGATACGTTCCAATCTAAAACCGATATCATGTGCGAACTTTATCATGTATACCCGGAGAATTATCTCAAAAAATTTTTTGAAAACAAAGACAGGAAAACCTTAATGAGAGGATTTGTCGTAATTCCTCGAGAAATACAGATATTGTTCAGCGGTAAAAAGGAGACATTTTTCTCACTCCTTCAGTTTCATGTACCCTGCCTACTTTTTTAATAGGAAAGGAGTCATACCAGTACCTCATAGTGTCTTGAACGGGATCCTCTCGTTACCTAAATACTAACCATATCGATAACCATGATTACTGTTCTGCATGTTGATGATGAGCCGGTTCTTTCTGATATCACCAAGTTATCCCTTGAGAGATCGGGCAAATACTGCGTAGAGACCGTTCAATCCGCTTTCGAGGCATTGGATCTCCTTGAATGTGGGAAATATGAATGTATCATATCAGATTACGAGATGCCGGAGATGAACGGCCTTGAACTTCTCAAAGCCGTGCGGGCAATAAACCCGGATATTCCCTTTATCCTCTTTAGTGGGAGAGGCAGGGAGTCGGTTATTATTGAAGCACTTAACAGCGGGGCAGATTTTTACCTGCAGAAGGGTGGAGAACCACGATCGCAGTTTGTTGAACTTGAACATAAGATCTCCTATGCGATCGAGCAGCATAACACGAAACTGGCACTAAAACGCAGAGATGCCATTCTTGAAGCGGTGAGTCTCGCTGCGAACCTGGTTCTTACCAGCCAGAACTTTGCCGGAACAATTCACGAGATCCTGACCCTTTTTGGCCTTGCTACCGAGATGGACAGGGTATATCTTTATACCTGCAATGAAAAGGAAGACATATCAGGTATCTTTTCCCAGGCCCTTCCCAGCTGGTCTCGTCCCGGAGTCCCTGATAAAAACAGCAGCAACGCTACCCGGCAGCCCTATCTCCAGATGATACTTCAGTTTTACCGTGCCCACTTCAATGAAGGAAAACCGGTAACCGGATCGATAAAAGAGATGAATGCATTCATCGAGGAGATGCTCATCTCAGAGGATATCAAATCCATCGGCCTGTTTCCTATCTTTGTGGAACAGCAGTTATGGGGTTGTATCGGTTTTGAGGATCTCCTGTCCGAGAGGGAGTGGAGAGAGGTCGAGGTTGATGCGATCTTTGCAGGAGCCGGGATTATCGGATCAGCACTTACCCAGCATATGATGAATCTGCAGATTGCACACAGCAATGCAGAGTTTAAAAATCTCTATTCTATGGTCAGGCTCATGTGTGATACCGTCCCGGATATGATATGGGCTAAAGACCTGGATAACCGGTATATCTTTACAAACAAAGCAATCTGTCAGAACCTGCTCTGTGTTGATGATACACAGGAACCAATCGGGAAAACAAACGAATATTTTTCCCTTCAATGCAGAAATGAGTCATTACAGGATGCACCGTGGCATACTCTCGGGGATGTGGGAACAAAATCAGACAAAATCGTTCTGAATTCACAAAAAACCGGAAGATTTGAAGAGATAGGAACCGTAAAAGGAAAAATCATCCATCTTGATGTCATTAAAACCCCGCTTTGGAATGAACATGGTGAGATGATTGGAACCGTAGGATGTGCCCGGGATATCACAGAAGAGCAGATAATATCTTCCCGTATGACACAGCAGAACTCACGATATGAGAACATCTTTCATAAGATCCATATCGGTCTTGTTGTCTGTCAGACAGATGGAATTATCATCGATATGAACCGGCGGGCCCGTGAACTCCTCATCATGGACAATAATAATAACCCCCTGACCACGTTCCCGGATCTGCCGTTTACTGTTGCAACCGGGCTTGATACCCTCTTTGCAGATGCAATCAGAAACGTCGGTTCACAGAAAGGTACCATCATCCCTGATCCGTCACAAACGGATAAAAAAATTTATTACGAGTTTGTTCCGATCCATAATGAACAGGAATCGATCTCTGAGGTTCTCGTTTTTCTTGATGAGCATTACCAGGAATGATTATTTCCGGCACCCGGTTCTCATCCTTTTATCTCTTTAATTTTCTGTATCTTTCCCGATGATCTGTATATAAAAGAGATATGGTTTATTATTGCCATATTGTGCAGAAAACCAAAAAAGCGTGAATTTTCCCTATCTAAAAATTTTTTGTCAGGTTCTGAATTTCCTTACCCGATTCCGGATCACAGGAGTGAGACCAGATTGCGCAGGGCGGCTTCCGGATCTTTGGCTTTTACCACATTAGAAGCAAGTAATACCCCGTCTGTTCCAAGATCAAGTGCGGTCCTCACACACTGACCCGAATTGATACCTGCTCCTGTCAGAAGCCTGACATCATCACGAACCTTTCTGACCGCTTCAACCGAATCAGTGATGATAGCCGGGTTTGCCTGTGAGACCGAGACAGATCCGCCGATCAGTTCCGGGGGTTCAATGGCAATATAATCAGGACCCAGAACCGCAAGAGCTGCTGATGTCGCAACGTTATTGGAACAGACAACCGAGGTTAATTTTTCCGTTTTCAGTGCATTGACACAATGCTCAATATCTGCAATCGTCTGCCGGTATTCTGAATGATTCACGAGTGACCCGGTCGCTCCTGCTATTTTTAATGCACGGGCAGAGATCCTCCCGGTATATGCACCGGGATCGACAGGGTCAACGTGCTGGGAAAATACCTCAAGATCATAATGATGACGCATCGGATGAATATCCATAAACATAGGAGCGATACACATCGTAACCCCTGCATCTTTCCCAACCTCCTCGGCAGCTACCGCAATGCGTTGTGCGTCATGACCGATTGATTCACGGTACGCTTTCAGGTTAATAAGAATAACTGGCGCTTTCATACCTTCTCACAGTACTATCGCACCCTGTCCATAACCAAGTATCGTCAGAACGAAATACCGGGGTTTTGGATTCATATCGGATTATTCGTTATCTGCCGGTTTTGGAAAGAAAGAATCGAAAAACGGCAGAACTACCAGCCCCGGGTAATGGCAGCAGCAGTCATCCCGCCCTGTACACCTTTTGCAATCTCTCTTTTTGCATCCTTTAAATCCCTGATAAATTGTTTCTCATCAGGTAGTTTTTGAATTGCAGCCCGGTAAACTCCAATCATGAGAGAGACGTAACCAGGTGGTCTGCCCCGGGCATCGATGATAAAGGATGAGATCCCACAGCGGTATAACCGGGGGAGATAATCAATAAGGGTAGTCTCTGCGGAATTATAGATACGGGTGTGATGCAGCGGATCTTCCCGTATCAAAAATATCCTATTCTTCTCATCACGGATACCATACACCCTTTCTGCTGAAACCGGGTCAGGGGAGTTGTCACAACCCATGCAGGACAGAAGAAGGTCTGAAGAGATGAGAGCCTCGATACTACCCTGGACAAGTATCCCAAGAGCACAGGGAATTCCTGCATCAGGTACTGCCTGTGCAAGGGATGAGATCTGGTCCAGGGTCAGTTCAGGAGATATCGTAACCATACTGAGACACTCTGCCAATACCGAAACCGCCATGTGATTACAGACCGGCAATCCGTAATAGCCAATTCTGTCGAGTGTCGGTGCAGCGAGAGCAATGCGGTCTGCAGGACCGTGACTGTCAACCATCACTCCGCCGATACCGGTCCTGACAAGGAAAGGGAGATACGAAAAGAACCTGGCACTATCCTTCTCCCTCAGGATCCGTGGGAGTTTTACATAGAGTTCTGAACCAAAACGATCTTTTTCGGTTGTCCATTCCATAAAGAACCGGTTGATCTCATCCCGGTCAGGGAGATGCAGAAACTCAAATGAGATGATATCAGCGTTCGCAGTGAGAGCTGCCCGGGCAGATGGAATACTATCAGTAAGAACGATAAGACGGGGAAGGGGAATATCGGGGGATTCAGTCGTATTATTACTGGAAAGAACTCTGAAAAAATCACTCTGCAAGAGATGATTAAGTCGGCTTTCTGCACATGTTACCCGGGTTGTGTCAGGTGTGCATGATGCATGAAGTGTTTCTTCTGCTTTCGCAATAATCTCTCTTTTTATCTCGTTTATCATACGTACCGGTGCAAACAATCCCCCATCATATATAAGAGAGAAAGAACGAATGATAAAAGGAGTGTTTCCGGTCTTTTTAATCTGGGTTATCAAAAAATCTCTGGTAACTGGTTTTTTCTCAGCCGGAACCATGATAATCGTTGAGGTAAACTGAAACAAAGCAGTACCGGCGATCCGGGAGGTTATTTTTCCCTCTCCCGTAATAACGCCATCATGGTTAACCTGCAGAAAGAGATCGAGGGGGATCTTTTTGCAATACAAACCGGCCTGTTTTATGATCTGCTCAGCCGAGGCAGTATATGCCCTTCTGCTGGTCAGGTATACCGGATCTCCGGCTACGCATGGTGGTTTGAAGGGGATCAGGAACTCACCTTTAACGCACGGGCAATCAGATCGTAAGACCAGTCCCTGCTCCTCGCTTCCATGGAGAGAGACCAGCCCGTCACCTGCACAGAGGTGATCCAGTCCTTGTCCCCTGACATACACTCCCCCGGTTCCGGCACGATCTGATACCGTTCCAACGAGAATCCCCCGATCTCCCGGCATATCCCTGCCCATGACGTCTGATGACTCATTCATGGCAAGGTAGCCTGTGGTAAAACCCCGGGAAAATGAGAGAGAGAGGGCCTGTATATCCTCTTTTTGAGAGAGAAAGCAACTCTCTGCAACTGTATCAAGGGCTTTTCTGTAGCAGGATACGACCGTTGCCACGTAGCCGGGTGATCGCATCCGTCCCTCTATCTTTAAAGAGACAACCGGCAGAGAACAGATCTGATCCAGAATCTCATAACAACAGAGATCCCGGGTTGAGAGGAGATAGGTATCAGAAGTCTTTAGGGGTGTGGCAGAAACAAGTCTGCCATACTCGTCAGGAATCCCGGTAACCAGTTCATAGGGTTTCCGACAGGGCTGGGCACACATACCACGATTCCCACTTCTTCCCCCGATGACAGAAGATAACAGGCACTGACCTGACCAGCCGTAGCAGAGTGCCCCGTGAACAAATACCTCAAGGCCGAGATTATAATCCAGGGTTCCTTCCCGTATCAGCCTGACCTCATCCATTATCAGTTCCCTGGGAAGAACGATGCGTAGACATCCCATCTTTGCAGCCCATTGTGCTCCTGCAACCGAGTGCAGGGTCATCTGGGTAGAGGCATGAACCGGCATCTGAGGGATAATTCTTTTGGCCAGTGCCAAAATACCGGTATCCTGGATTAAGATGGCATCTGCACCGATCGTATACAGAAAAAAAAGATATTCTGCTACCTTTTCCAGTTCATCCTCACTGACAAGTGTATTGACCGTTATATAAATCCTGACATCATGCAGGTGAGCAAATAAAACTGCTTTTTTCAGAGTTTCCCTGTCAAAATTGGGAGCAAACTGACGAGCCCCAAATGCCTGACCCCCTGCATACACGGCATCTGCACCAGCAGCTATTGCTGAGATCAGACAGTCCCATGAACCTGCAGGAGCAAGGAGTTCCGGGAGAAGAACCGGACCGGCATTCTTTGCTCTCATGATACTACTGGTTTGTCTCCGAAGAACAAGAAGACTCCGGATTTTTTTAAAATTACCGATTCCTGTTGCAGATGAGCAGGAAAGAATCGTGAGGAGATTCTCAATAAAGGGGGATCTGATCCTGATCAGCAGAGATAACCTGCATCGGTTTCAGACTGCATATACAACACTATTGGCGGTTTTGGTCGTTACAGACCCGTCATCACAGAGAGAAAGCGTGACATAATATGTCCCTTTCTTGAGATAGGTGTGCATCGGGTTTCTTTCAGAAGAACTGCTGTCATCACCAAAAAACCAGTACCGGCATTCCACCGATCCGGTGGATGTATCGGTAAATATGACCGTAAAGGGTACCTTTCCCAGACTGCGGTTCTGGGTAAACGATGCTCTTATATCCCCGGGTACGTCCTCTTCCGGGTATGTTTCAGGGTTCTGTTCCTGAACGAGGAGGGGCTGAAACATCTCAGGTTCATCCTGACCCTGTTGTTGTGAAACCACGATATATCCCTCGTGTTTCCGTGATGAATACGAGTAATTTCCCGATACCACAAGAGTAACGTCATATATCCCCGGGTCTTTGTAGGTATGGCCGGGATGCTGATGGTACGCATCATCCCCGTCACCGAAATCCCAGTGCCATTGTCTGACATCGCCCTGCGAAGTGTCAGTAAATACTACCGGTAAGGGAACATATCCAGATCTCCTGTCAGCGGTAAACGACGCCTGAACAGGGGTTTGTGAGGGGGGTTCTGTTTTTGTTTCAAGGGCAGATTGATCCCCGGTATCCCGTCTGTCTTCTGATTTCCCTGAGATTTCAGAGAGAGATCCGGGAATAGGAAGGGGAGAGGAGGTCTCTTTTTGCATGACCTCCTTTACGGTAATGATACCGGTTGCGGCATCACTCCCGCTGCCATCATCTACCGTGAGATTAACCGTGAAGATTCCCGGTGTCTGATAGGAATGAACCGGGTTTTGGAGGGATGAGATCTCTCCGTCACCAAACGACCAGTTCCAACTCCTGATAGTACCATCAGACATATCTGCAAAGGCTACCATGAGAGGTGCCTCACCGAAAGAATGATCGGTAATAAAGGAGGCCTTTAGCGGAACAACCGGAGCAGATACCATGACCTCGCCGGAAACGGTATCACTCCCGCCGGAACCGGTGACCTCAAGAGTAATGGTGTAGGTCCCCGGATTCTGATACATATGAACCGGGTTTTGGAGGGAGGATACCGCACCGTCACCAAACGACCAGTTCCAACTCCTGATAGTACCATCAGACATATCTGCAAAGGCTACCATGAGAGGTGCTTCTCCGAAAGAACGATCGGTAATAAAGGAAGCCTTTGGTGGAACAACCGGAGCAGATACCATGACCTCACCGGAAGCGGTATCAGTACCACCAGGACCGGTGACCTCAAGAGTAAT
>JAFGOM010000115.1 GCA_016926505.1 Methanospirillaceae archaeon | reverse complement strand
ACGGTGACGGTGTCACGGTTCTGGAAGTTCTTAAAGACCGCGATCATGAAGTCCATATGCGCTATTGCAAGAGGAAGTGCTTCTGATGCAAGGTCGTAGATCTTCTGCTTTGCCTGCGGGGTGATGTTCTTATACATACCGCCGACCCGGGGGTTGCTTGGATGAATTGCTTCTCCACCGGCAATTTCGCCTACGGTCTGTCCGACTTCACGGAGTTTCTGGATCCGCTTTGCAACGGTCCTGACCGGTTCTTCCGGAGTGAACGGGTTAATCTTGACATCTGTTCCCGGAATGTACATGTCGGGAAGTGACAGGATGTTATGAAGTGCATGGGAGTGCAGCCTGTTTGCACACTGCAGAATGACACGGAGCAGGTATGCATCGTACGGGATCTCACACTCAATAGCGCCTTCCATTGCACCTACTCCCGCAAGTGTATGTGCTATCGGACAGATACCACAGACACGTGAGGAGATCTTGGGTGCCTGGTGCATTGACTTGCCAAGAGCAAGCTTCTCAATGCCACGTACCGGGGTGAGGCTGAGCCAATCTCCACGGGTAATGATACCCTCGTCATTGGTTTTCATGACGATCTTGGTATGTCCCTCATGCCTGGTTGTTGGGGAAATCTCTACTACTTTCGACAAAACTATCGCCTCTAGTTTATATTGTGTTGTTCAAAAAGCTGTTCCTGTAATTACAATTACCTTAGGGCCCTCAGGTTATCCTGAGAGTTAATGACCGTACCTCTGTACGTCAAAAGGTAATTTGAGAGCAGTGTAATTATATCTTGTCATTTTGCTGCAAATTAATCGTTTATTTAAGAAACGTAATATCATATAATATCTACAATTTTCTTTTTCTTATTGTATTAATTAATAAAAAATTTATATTTGTAATAATTATTATATCATTTTCAATTATATTGAAAAATAAAAATGCCAATTTATCTCTCAATAATATAATAATATCCATTATGGATTAAAATTTAATGAAAAATTATTTTTTATTATTTGATATGCAGAGTATTACTGATATATTTCCCCTGTTTTTCCAGGACAGATTATATAAAAACAACCTCTCTTTAAAACCGACGATAATATGAGATATGTCCGATTGCAGAGTATTATGGGTCAATCCCGGGTTTTGCGCTCTGCTGGTTGGAATCCATCATCACAGGTGTGAATAATGCAGTCAGGCTCTGCGTGACTTCTGTATACTCACTGCAAAGTGAGAAAGTCTGATTACAGGTTTTCACTGAATCAGTATGGTTGAAAATAAAAAAAAAGAGTAAAACGGTTATACCCGGTTATCTAGGAGAAATCGCCGTTAATCTCGTCAGACAACTCTGCAAGTGTCGCCTGACGTTCGGCAAATGCATCATGCTGGTGAATACTCTCTTCATTATCCTGGGCAATCGTCACGAGTGAATCCCCGGGGAGATCAGAAAACTCGGCATGCACCCGTCGTGCCATCTCCCGAACACAATCCTCGACAAACCGGGGATTATTGTGTGCAGTCAGAACAACATGCCCCTCATCTCCCCTTTTTAACAGCTCAAAGATAGGAGTACTCATTGATTCCTTGAGAATCTGTATCAGCCGTTCCAGTTTCAGGTGCTGGTCATCATCGGTCTCAATCGAGAGAAATCCCCTGCCCCGCTGGTTATGGGTCGCCATGGGTACCTCTGCAAAGAACGCCTCGATGGCCTCATCGCTGATATTAAGGTTCTTCATCACGTACCGTGCCCGCTCCTTCATGATATTCTGGGCACACGGACAGGCTGTCATCCCGGTAACCTCTGCACCGATGCTCTTCCTGACAAGTGGTTCCCGAAACGTTCGTTTCGCAATAGCACTTGCATAAACCTTGATAACCTCCTGGCAGCTGGTTTTGGTGATAGGGGTCTCCTGGTTGACCATGAACTCGCTCTTCATCTGGACCTCGGTCCGGTCGGCATACTCATGCTTGTCAAGCAGTCTGCGTGCAACCATGCTGCAGAGATGTTCTATCTCCTTTACGTCCCCCTCGATAGCCTGCTGCAAAACTTCATCAATGACCTCGAAATTCCGGGAAAGGTTTGCCCCTTTCAGGCTTCCCGGCAAATCGACAAAGATATCAAAGTTCGATATAAAGATGACCGGTCTTTTTCCCTCCCGTTTTACTTCTACCAGCTTCTTGACATTTTTTACCCCGACCCGGGTGAGGTTGATGCGAATATCCGGAATCGTGGACTGAACGTCAGGAAGTTCTTTGCCAAAGGCTCCGTCTGTATGTGTTATGATGTATCTCTCCTGTTGTGATATTGGGATGATACTATCGGTATCCCTCCTTTGTTACATAAGATGATATTTATTATCTCTGGTTGCCCTGCCTCAAAAAAAACTGACATTATCTCAGGTATCCTTTGATTTGTGTTCTTTTCTTGTTTTTAAAAACAGGAAGAGCGGATCTATCAGGAGGTATACCGGGTGGGGCAGCCTTTTACCCTTTCCTGATGATATATATCACATCTATGGATGAATCATATGAATCGCTTCTGCATAAAGCCTATGAACAGGTAACCGAACCGACTGAAGAGACCAGCCGGTGGACATATCCGGAACCGCGGGTGACGATTGAGGGTAAAACAACAATCCTGGATAACTTTACCGATATTGTCAGTGCATTCAGACGGGATCCCGATCACCTGATGAAGTATATCCTTGGAGAACTCGGGACTGCAGGAAAGCTGGATGGAAACCGGGCAATATTCAATGGAAAATTTGAAGAGTCACTCATAAACGCCATCATCACCAGTTACGTATCAGATTATATTACCTGCTCTGAATGCGGGAAACCGGATACCCATCTGGTAAAGGAAGGGCGTGTCCAGATTCTTATGTGTGATGCGTGCGGAAGTCACCGTCCGGTCAGGAAGCGAAAAGCCAGGTCTGAACCGGTTGGAGCAAACCTGGAGGTAGGAGCGATTATTGAGGTTACTATCGAGAACCTCTCCCGCAGGGGTGACGGCGTTGCCAAGATCGGGAAGAATATTGTGTATGTATCAAAGTCAAAGCCGGGCCAGACACTAAAAGTGAAAATCGTACGGATCTCAGGATCTATCATCTTTACGGAACGGCCATAGAGAGGGAAAAAGGAAAAATCAGGATAAATCCTGATCATTTTTTGGTTCTGCCGGGTGGCAGTGCGGCCCGGATAAATAAGTAATAAGAAGAGATAAGTGTAGAAGAGAGAAATTGCTGTTTTTTTATACTGCTGACTCGAGCTGGGTGAGCAGGTCTGCACAGGCACCTGATACTCTCTGGCAGGCTCGCTTGACTGCTTCAACAGGATTTGCCATATCGTGAGTTGTCACTGTCAGCACCGGATCAGAGAACTGGAACTCGACGAGATATGTTGCAACATCAACAACAGGATCCTGCAAGAGCTCATTGGTCAGAGCGTTTAAGAAGGTATGCCCCTGTCCGATGATGACCATCCTGACCACGTCGTCAGTAAGCTCAAGAACAGTTATATTCATTCTATATTCATTGCATGCAGGATGTAATAAAGCTGGGTTTTCGGGCATCCGGCAGGTTTACCAGACAAACTCATCCCCGTCGTATCCCTGGTTCTGGTAGTCAAAAGGAACATGATGACTCATGTGTACAATCCGGTAGGATACAACCCCGAGCCGTGCTGCCAGACGGTCTGCTTCATCAAGATTCATATGCTTGGTCACCTTCCTGAATGATGGTGGAAAAAGACCATCAACAAAGAGCATATCCACTCCGAAAAGGAGTTCCAGAGTCTTCTCCGGCAGCTGATCATTGGTATCAGAGGTAAACCCTACCCGTGTTCTGCCATCTGACAGGATTACTCCGCAGGTATAGACAGGAGGATGGGTCACCTCGATCAGGGTGACGGTGATATCGCCAATCTGAAAAGGAATATAGGGAAGGACTGTTTTGGTCTCGTTGAGCAGAAACGAGAATATTCCGCCACAGTATGTCATGACCGGTTCTGCAGCATAGACAGGTGGGGTCTTCTGGACACGGTAAAACTCGCCAAGACCCATGAAATGATCATAATGACCATGAGTCCAGATAACTGCAGAGATGCGGGGGGAACCGGCATTGAGGAGCTGTCGCCTGAGGTCAGGCGTAGTATCGATAAGGATCGTCGTCTCGTTGCTGGATACAAGGAGGGATGTACGGAGCCGCTCGGTATCGGTATCGCGTGCATGGCTGCACTGCCTGCAAAAACAGCCTATCTTTGGGGTTCCTGTTGCATCGCCGGTACCAAGCAGCCGCACCTTCATCCATACCACTTCCGGTTCCTGTTTATATCGCGTGCCTGGATCAGATCTTTTCCCAGAGAAACATCGTCTTCCGTGATGTCGGTTCTGCTGTCAAGAAGAGCGGTCAGTACCGCTTCCCTGACAAGCATCCGCAAGTCAGATCCGGAAAATCCCTCGGTGGTCTGGGCAAGGTGCCGGTAGTCACAGGAGCATGAGAACCCGGTAAGGATTTTTGAGAGGATCTGTTCGCGTATCTGTTCATCAGGCAGATCAAAGAGCATGACCTCGTCAAACCGCCGCCAGGCTGCCTCGTCAAGAAGATGGGGGTGATTAGTTGCCCCGATCAGTAAAACATTATTTTTTACCAGGTTTATCTTGTCGATGTTCTTGAGCAGAGCATTGACCGCACGTTTCATGGCCCCGTGATCATCGCCGACACGGCTCTTTGCAAGAAAGTCAAACTCATCAATAAAGAGGATGGAGGGGGCGAGTGCTCTTGCCACATCAAAGATCCGGTCAATATTCTTTGAAGTCTCCCCCAGGTACTGGGAGGTAACCATGGAGAGGCGGACCTCGAGAAGCGGCATATGAAAGATATGAGAGAGGGCAAATGCAAGCGAGGTCTTCCCGGTTCCCGGGGGACCGATAAAGAGGAGTTTACCGATCTCAACAATCCGGTGTTTCTTGAGAAACTCGATGTTCTGTAACGCGACCTGCAGTTTTTTTATCCGTTCGAGCTGGTCAGGGGAACAGACAAGATCATCGATCGTCTGCTCAACTTCCTCAGGTGCATAGATGATGATGAGATCAAGGCCGGAACGTAATCTCTCATCCTGGACAAGCATCTTAGCTATCTTTTTGTCAAGAAATATTCGTGTATCCTCAAACAGTGAGTTTGAGTTACGAGTTGTTTCGTACGAAACATCAGGCATATTCTCAATATTCTGCCCGTACCATGCAAGAGCAGGATTATTGGCAAGATATTCCTGGCCGTTATGCTTTAAAAACCACCGGAATGCCGGAGTAAGTTCCGTGATGGAAAGCCGGTGGCCGAACTCCTCGTAGGAGGCGAACGGGTTTTTCGTAAGTCTTTCATGCGCATTTGTAACTCCAAGAACCCGGGCAATAGCACTCTCATTCACGACGACAACCGGCCGCTGCTGATCAAAGGTATCAATGGAGAATACTTCCCTTGCCTGCGGCGGGAGGTCGTTGATGCCAAGATCCGGGTACTTGTTAAATATCTCTGCGGTAAGCAGGATGGCAAAAATGTCTAGTATGTCTTTTTCAGGTGGCATTGGTCTGTCCTAATCTGAATTTCTTTTCAGGCGGTTGTGATGATGCATCCATCCTCAGTCACGATGAGGGTATGTTCTGACTGTGAGATGTGGGATCCTGCACAGTCTCCGAGGACCGGAAACGGGTATAAGATCCCTTCCCGGCAGAGTGCTCGAAGGGCAAGATCCGGTTTTGGGACAGGCAGATGACGCCGTGCGAAGGGAAGTCCGTTATTATCCCCGATACTCTGCAGGATTTTCCTTGCTGCCGGCATCCTGACTGGTTTCTTCTCTATCTGTTTGTAGATCTCGATACGTGACCGGTCACTGACATGCCCGGTACCGGTGGTTGCAAAAGGCTCAATGGCAACAACCATGTCAGGAACAAGTTGCATTCCTCCGTTCATCCTGACATTGGGAACATTTGGTCCCATGTGAAGGGTATACCTCGCCAGACCATGTCCGGTCAGGTTTGCAACCGGTTTAAACCCCCGGGATTCGATCTCATTCTGCACGATCCCGCCGATCTCCCCGATTGAAATTCCAGGTTTTACTGCCTCAATTGCACGATCCCGTGCAGAGAGGGAGGCCTCTACGAGGAGTGGCTGGTTCCCGAGATCGATGGTCATTGCAGTATCAGCGATATAACCGTCGCAATGAACTCCGATATCGAGTTTGACCATGTCTCCTTCTGCAAATACCCGTTCATCAGATGGTGAGGGTGTGTCATGGGCAGCATCGGAATTCAGTGAGATGTTTACCGGAAATGCAAGACCAAGTCCGGTGTTCTTAACCTCTTCTTCCACGGTCTCTGCCACTTCGAGGAGTGATCGCCCGATAGTAACCATGGATCCTCCATTGCGACGAACACGTGCCGCAACACGACCCGCCTCACAATATGCCTCAAAAATATCTTCTTTTATACAATCAGCTCCTTTGGATAATGCGTCCAGTTCTCAAAATGATTTGGTTGTACACACCCCATATCTTCGATCCGGACACCCCCGGTTCCCGGGTAGTAGAGTCCGGGTTCAATCGTTATCACATTCCCGCTCTCGAGCATGGTCCCGGCAGGAGAGAGCGCCGGGAGTTCATGGACAGACAGGCCGACACCATGACCAAGGCTGTGAATAAATCCCCCTTTCCGATCCCGGTATCCTGTCTCTCTGAAGAGATCCACTGCCATCTGGTACAGATCCGATCCTGACACCCCGGCATGCACTGCAGATTCCACCTTCCCGATAACATGCCGCACCGTTTCGTACATCGTGCAGATCTCGGGATCCGGTTCGCCTCTTGCAACGGTCCGGGTCATATCGGCATAATACCCGGTTTTCTCTGATGAGGGAAAGATATCGATGATAATCGGGGCATGTGCCGGGAGGGGTCCTTTGCCGGTGGCGTGGGGAAGGGCAGTATCAGGTCCGGCTGAGACGATGGTATCACGGGCGATACAGCCGTGACAAAAGAGCGTCATCTGGATCTCCTGTCGAATCCATTCTGAAGTGAGGGGTTTTCCGTTACAATAGAGGTAATCTCCCTTTATTTTGGCTTTCCTGATACAGTGAACCGCCCGCTCCATCGCTTCTGTTGTGGCCGCCTGTACGTCTCTGATGGCAGTACATTCACGGGCAGTTTTCCGTGCGCGTAAGTGCAGGACAGTATCCTCTGCATCGACATAAACCGGATCCAGTTCTTCAAGTGCCCTGACCAGCCAGACCTGCATATTCGGAGGTACAACAACCGGTCCCCCTGCTATCCGGTTGATAAGGAGCGCATAACCGCGTTTAAGATCCTTCTCGGTCTGCAGGATATCCTGAAGACCCGATCCGGTCCGGGAGAGTACCGTTGCATCTGATTCGCGTGATGCACGTTCTGCTTCCATGTCAGGGACGATGAGAATACCTCTTTCTCCCGGTTTTTTCAGGAACAGTACCGGATCGGTTGAGGAAAAGCCGGTCAGGTACCGCATATGGGGATCTGTTGACGATGCATAGACAAGAAATGCAGATGCATTACAGGAAGTGATACAATCATCCAGATCGTCCATCCATACCTGTTGGCGGTATACCCACAAGTACTTTTATCCCTGATGTGAAGTATGAATGATGAAGGAATCTGAAAAAGAGCAGTTCAAGTGGAAATTCTGGTTTCTAGCGGTAATTTTAAACGGAATCGTCTTTCTCTTTGCTGTTGCAGTTCTGTCATGGTTTCTCATTCCTGATCCGTATCGCTCTCCGATAACGGTTGTAAGCATCATTATTGGTGCATATCTCATCCTGTACTTCAGGAAACGGTACAGAACAACAAAAGAATGGCTCGCACAGTGTTCAGATGAAAAATAACCGGGATGAAATGCTTGGAAAATTAAAAGAAGAGATAGAACTGGTAACCCGTCATGTCGGTGTTCTCGCGGCGGTTGTAGAGAATCAGCCGATCGGTATCATCAAGCTTGCAGAACTCCTCTGTGAACCGCAGCACCGCATCAGGTATTCACTTCGGATCCTCGAGAACCTTGGCTATATCAGGGCATCCTCGACCGGTGCTGTCGCAACAGAGCAGGCATCCCTTTTGTTTTTGCATTTAAATGAAGATATCGGGGAGATAATGGAACTCATCAGTGCTATGAAGGTCTATGGTACTGGTATTGAAACAAAAAATGATTCATCCGACAATCAGCATTTTTAAATACATGCATCTCCTACGTAATAAAGCACCATCAGCCGCCATAACTCAGTTGGTAGAGTGACTGGCTGTTAACCAGTATGTCACAGGTTCGAGTCCTGTTGGCGGCGTTCTTTTGTTTTGGGCCTGTAGCTTAGCTGGTTAGAGCGCCCGGCTCATAACCGGGAGGTCATGCGTTCAAATCGCATCAGGCCCATATCTTTATGCATAAAAACCGGTAAGAAACGTATAACTGCAGGAGATAAGGGCTATATCCGGTATCAGGAACAGGTTCTGATGGTTGGTGAGACCCTGCAGATCGTTATCCGGCAGGAGTGCGGGAAAAAGATCTTCTTTCCTGTCCGGACAGGTATTGCCAAAGAACCGTTCGAATTGTCTCTTAAAACAATGCGCTAACCGGAAAAGAACAATGGTATCGATAGTATGCCCGGTCTGTCAAAAGCCACATGTAAACCCGGCAGAGGATCTTCTGACCGTAATACCTGACCGGTTCTCTCCCTGCACTGCATGTGCTCCCTTCCATACCCGCAATCTTTTAAAGAGATCTCCTCTGCCTCCTTCGTATACCATATTGGAGCCATGCATCTGCAACAGGCGCTTTATCGATGATGTCATGGCACATATCTATCTTCTCTTCTGCAGGGAAGGAGTTTTTACCGGGAATGAGGATCTTGCAGGCATTGGAATGCCTCTTCCTGATCCCGGTCTCTTTCTGCAGCATCCACCCTACCTTCCTTTCTCGTCCCTCATACTGGTCACCTCTCATGAGATTGCTGATATTGCTGAATGCATTCTTCGGGAAGTCCCTGAGTTATCAGGAATAATCATAAGAGACAACAAAATTCCCGGGATATCAGGAGATGATCTCTCTCGTCCCGTAGACAATACAATGACCCACACCTATACGCGTGCGGCAGGATGTGATGTACGGGCAGACATCTTTCCCTGCCGGGCAGGAACGAGTGTTATCTACAAGCCTCAGTCCTGTATGCACATCGAGTTTCCACGCAGGTTTTCAGAGAAGATTCGTTCGGTCGAGCGGTATATTGACCGTTTTTCTCCACGGTTCTGTATTGATGCATGCTCCGGGCCGGGAACTCTCGGGATTGCGGCAGCCCGCAACCGGGTGCCGGAGGTTGTATGCACCGATGCATGGTATGCAGCAGCATTCTTTACCGGTTTAAACCTCCTCGTAAACAAGGAGTTACTGGGATACGAAGAGGTAATGATGCATACCACCTATGCGTCGATGCAACAAAACCCGGTTCGCTCGTCTCCTATCCTGGTTGCCGAGGCATACAAAGACGGCAAGTCCTGCCAGGTCTACCATGGATCGCTCTGGAACCTTGGCGAGGTACTTGAAAAAGAACCGGATCTTACCATACTTGATCCGTTTGACAAGAGTGATCAGGCAGGAATCTCTGCAGCCTGCTCCCGATGGAAGCGCGAATTCGGCGGGGAGATCGTTGTTCCCTAAAAAATAAGCAGGTGATTTAAGGGATTTACTGATATCAGCGGTATGCAGTCAGATCATCAAGATAGATGGTTGCATACAGGTCACTCTCGGTACCGAATGAGAAGACAACACCGTTTATCACATCCGGGTGGATCGGTTCATCCCCTTGTAGCGGGGAAAGTTGACTCCACGGGATCTGCACGATATCCCAGCCATTTGCACTTGCAGGTGTTGTATGAGTCTCATAGGCATAGAGCCTGCGTGTTCCGTCAGTATGGTTTGAGTACACAAGCACGCTGTACGGTATTCCTTCTTCTTCGGCATGAATTGCGTATCTGATACCTGATGCAGAAGAGAGATCCCGTGGTGCGGTAAAGAGGAGTTCTGTTGTGGCCCAGCCCCATGCAACAACAGGGGAAACACTGACATACCGGGATCCGGATCCTGATGATGCCTCTGTTGTGTCTGCCCTGCTTGCAATCACCGAGGTTTCGTCGGTATAGACAGCCCATCCTTCGGTACCGGGCGCAGGGTCAGTCTCAAAATCGTCTATCAGAAGGGTATTCATTCCCGGGGAATGAGTCGTCTGGGGAAGAGCAGTAATGCCATCATCACCGTTCTCATCATTGTGCGTTTCCGGGACCGGTTTTAAGGTCTCGTCACCGGTCATTTCGGGTATCTCATCTTCGGTTTCCAAAACCTCTGCTTCGTGTACCGGTATGGTTGCCCGGGTAGGTGAATCAGCCTTCCACCGGTTGTAGAATATGTTGAGCATCGAAACGAATTCCGATGTTGCTTTCCTGTTCCCTGCAAAAGAGGGATGCGCATCCTCTGTCGGGTAGACGAGTGTATTGCCGCCCCGGTTCGTGATATATTCAATAGTACCTGAATGGAACCGGTGATGGTTCTCCTGGCCTGAGAGGACTGCATGAAGATCCCATACCGCAACATTACTGCCATCGTAATCAGAAAGCCATTCCGTTGTGAGCCAGGTGTTAAATGCGCGTGCATTCCCTGCATAGGTTCTGTCCCGTTCCGGTGGTGCGGTGATAACAACAAAGAGCTTGTCAGGCCGGGTTGCAAAGGAGGTGAGCAACTCGTTATACACGTATTTTGCACCTGCAACTGACAGTTCAGCATAGGATCCGGGAGGATCGTCCGGGTTTCCCGCCAGATTGGAGTTCGGGAAACATGACTTAAAGACGATTATCTCATTCTCACCGCCCGGATCCTGCATCGGCCTGTTGTAATAGTCCCAGCCGGCAGCATCATCATCGGATTCAGAAAATAGAGCCTGCATGTATACGCTGGCTCTTGGACCACTAAACCACTCGATCCAGTCAGGGATATCGGTCCGGTCTCCGATGGCATCCGGTCCCCATCCGTAGTAGGTGTCACTTACAAAGTAGTTGTTCTCTCCCAGTGCCCTTCCAAGACCCCCGTTCTCATCGGCGAGCCAGTTTTCACCGCATGAATGATGGATAAAGATTAATTTTACCGTCTCATCCGGAGGTGAGGGATCCATGCTGTCTCCTCCTGCTGCAGATACCGCAATAATCATGCATACCAGTGCCGCAAAAAGGACAGGGACCACCTTACGGTTCCGTGTCTCTGTTCTATCGTTCATTTTTTGTATCCGGTTGCATCTGTCTGTCATTCTGATTCCCCCTCGTATACTGCTCTATTGTTCTGCACTCGTATAGATATGTCGGATATCTCCACCTGCAGATCTCTCTTTTTTTTTGTTCGGGAGCCCGGTATCGCGAAATTGATCGTACATTGATCGTATACAATTCCTCTTTCATTCCCTTCTTCGTGATCCTGATACTTCCCATACTACCAGTTCTGCGGTATCAGAAGGGAAAACCGGAATGCAGAGATGATTTTTCGGGTCTGCCTCTCAAGAGGGCGCTCTCTTCCGGGAGAAGAAGTGTTTAACTGGTCAAAAGGACATGTACTATCGGGACTAGCCCGGGTGGGTCGGCGTCACCTGTCATCTGAGATCGCCGGTATGCAGAGGGCGAAGTTTGAGGAAGGCTGAAACGGGCAATAGGAGTTATCATCTCTCCTGACGTAGAAACCCTGTCCTGTGAGGTCGATGGAAAGGTATCATATGTTTCGGAGGAAACAGCGACCTCGTATCATGGGGACCGGTCCAGGCCCGGAAGGGAGCAGACTTACCATGGACATTCGGCGCCCACAGGGGTGCGGGGCGGAGAAAGGAGGTCTTGACAAGTATTGCTACGTACTGTCGACCGATAACGCGTCCCATCTGATTTTTTCATTAGGATATTGGTATGTCTAAGGTTGGAATTATTGGTGCAACCGGCCGGATCGGTCAGTATGCAGCCCTCGCCATATCACGGAGCCCCTATGTGCGGGAAATTGCTCTGTATGGGCGAAAAGGGAATGAATGTCTCCTTGACGGGATAAAAAGGGACATGAGGGATTCCTTTGCAGCAACCGGGAATTATACTCATATTGCAGTTACGACCGAGTTGTCAGACCTTGCAGGATCAGATATTATCGTCTTTACCGCAGGTCTGCCGAGGCGTGCTGACCAGGACCGGTCTGAGCTTGCACACGAGAACGCACGGGTTGTTGCCGGTTACATGAACGATCTCAAAACAATTGTTCCTGATGCCATTATTCTCATGGTCACAAACCCGGTTGATGTGATGACAGCAGTCGCTATCAGGTATTTCGGGAACCGGATACACCAGGTCTTCGGACTGGGAACCCATCTCGATTCCATGCGGTTAAAATCAATCATTGCCTCCCGTCTGAAAGTCCATGTGAGTGAAGTACACACGCGGATTATCGGAGAGCATGGGGATTCCATGGTTCCGCTCTGGTCTGCAACAACCATAGGGGGTATCCAGGTGCAGAATCTCCCGGCATTCGGGGACCTTCCCATCGATGATATCATGACAACCGTGAGAAACTCAGGTCAGCAGATAATCGCAGGAAAAGGGGCAACCGTCTGGGGGCCGGGCGATGCGATAGCAACCCTCGTCTCGACTGTTCTCGGTGATGAGAACCGGATTCTCACGGTATCAGCGTACCTGGGCACTGAGATGCATTCAATTGGTGATCTCTGCATCGGAGTCCCGGCACGTATAACCCGGACCGGTGTCTATCCGGTATCCATAAAAATTGACAAAAAAGAAGAGCAGGCGTTAATTGCGTCTGCGAAAAAGATCAGGGATCTCTCTTTGGAGGTTTTTACCTCTCTTGAGAATGAAGGGATTACCCCCTGAAATTACCTGTTCCTTTCAGGCTGTTTTTTCAGACTGTTCTTATCAGACCAGTGTGGATTCAATGATCTCTGCCCGTTCCACGCCTTTTATGTTGCTTAAGGCAGCCTCGACGGCATCGGTCTGACCCTGTGCATCAGGAACCACCACAACGACTTTGAGGGCGACAAGGCCAAAACCAATCGGTTCTTCCTGGATCTGCTGGACATTATTGACAGTCTTTTGTATTGTATCCCTGATACTGCCCAGATCAATATCAGGCGATGTGGGCATTACCTTGATAATAAGAGCCACATCACCCATTCACGGCCCCCGGAATCCACAGGTGGGACAGACATACTCGATACTCTGTTCTCTGCACCGGTAACACCGCATGATATCGGTCCCGCAGGCCGGGCACCCGAATCTGGTGGCACCCTCAAGAGCGAGCGGGGCGTTGCAGGACGTACATTTCTTATCAGTCATTCTTGTATCTCCTGAAGTCTTTACATATCTTCACGTGTATGTACTTAAAATATCTCAGGAGAGAGAGGTGCCATATACCTCCCTCCCGGAGAGGAGATCGGCGAGTCTGTCCGGTTTTCTTCCATTCATGATGATCGTCGGAACGTGATGGGAAAGCACAAAGGGGATAAAGAGAGGATCCACGACGTCTGTTTTTACCTGCTCTGTTATTTGCCGGATCAGCCTGTCTTCCCGGGTTATCCCGTCAACTGATTTGAGAACAGCCAGTTCTGCTTCTTTCTGATCTGCAACGTACGCAGCAATGGTATCTGATGTTACTTCCCAGGAATGGGGGAGGGGGTCGATCTCCTGCAGAAAGCGGTACGGGAGAAAGACCCTGGTCTCTGGCAGGTCCAAAACGGCAGTAACCGGGATGCCAAAAGATGCGATATACCATCCATACTGTTCCATCCCTGCGATAGCCATCCAGTGAGCGTACGAGCCGGAGACCTGACAATCCCTCACGGTCTGTGCAAAGATGCCACCCCCGGGAATAATGAGTATTCTCCTTTCGGAAGCGAGGATGACCGGCAGTATCTCTCCGAGGTGATGAATCAGGCTGCCTCCGATCTTGAGAACCAGATCCCTCATATGCTACCTGTTGTCCGGGTAAGTTCATAAAGGAACGGATAAGACTTTTTTTATGCGTTCCCTGCTCATCTGTCTTCTCCTTCCGGTATGCCTGATTCCTTCTCCTGCGTGCTGTTTTTTGGGAACGATACAGGAAATCTGTCCTGATACCTATCTTTCTGAAGATGCAGATGAGTACCTGGTTATCACTCCCTGTGCAGGTGTCAGCAGGTATACTCTTACTGACGGAGAAGGGGAGATCTCATTTTCCGGTCCGTTTAACCCGGATTCTTCGGTAACAATAGCCCGTGAGGCATCTGCGTATTATGCAGTGCACGGGAGATATCCTGATTATGAGATTTATAATACTCTGCCTGAAGTCCCTGACGTTTCCCTGATAAAGAGATTTCAACTGGCAAATACCGGTGATGATCTGACCCTTTATGCTGACGGGAAAGTAACTGACCAGGTTTTCTGGCCACAGGATTTCGTTTGCAGGAGGGGCCAGGTTCATTACCGCGATTCATCAGGGGAATGGGATCCCCGGGTTCTTTTGATCGGTCAGAGCCGGCTTTCTCCAAAAAAGGTCTCCGGGGTATCGGGAACGGTCTTTGTCTCACCTGATTGCGGCAGGGATATGCTTCTTGGAGTTATACTGGATGCAGAAGAAGAGATTCTCGTAAACGTGTATGAGTCTACCGATACCGGAATTGCAGATGCTCTCTGTTCTGCCCGATCCCGGGGTGTCATGGTATCCGTGCTCATTGAAGGAGGACCGGTTGGAGGTATCCCGGAAGAAGAGAAGGTTGTCATTTCCCGTCTGCAGTCCTGTAATATTCCGGTCACGCAGATGGGAACGGTTGCTGACAGTCATGCTCCGTACCGGTATGACCACGCAAAATACATCGTAGCAGATAACAGAACCGTGCTGGTGACCAGTGAGAACTTCACAAACCACAGTCTTCCTCCTGCCGGAACGACCGGGAATCGCGGCTGGGGGATCGTCATGCATGACTCCCGGATCGCTGCCTATTACCGGGATCTCTTTTTTTTGGATCGAAACGGGCCGGGAGTATCAGAGATCCCTGACACGACATACCGGGACCGGGAAGAAGCGGTTGCATTGTTGTCCGCGAGAAAGTATACCCCGCGGTTTGCCCCGCTCTCTTTTACCAATGCATCCGTTAGTGTGGTCGTCTCTCCGGATACGAGTTCCCTCGTGACACGCATGATAGATGATGCAGAGACGAGTGTCTGCATTGAACAGGCGTATATCAGGCAGATGCCTGACGGGTCTCCAAACCCGTATCTTCTTGCTGCAATCGATGCAGCCCGGAGAGGAGTTGTGGTACAGATCCTGCTTGATTCCTACTGGTACAATGTTTCCGGAGAATCTGATAACGATGAGATGGTCTCTTTAATCAATGCCCTGGGAAAGGAAGAGAACATCCCGATTCATGCGAAATGTATTGATCTGGCATCAACCGGCCTGTTGAAGATTCACACGAAAGGGGTAATTGTTGACAAGAAACGGGTTCTTATCTCCAGTATTAACTGGAATGAGAATTCTCCCACCTTTAACCGTGAAACAGGGATTATCATAGATAATCCTGATGTCGGGGCATATTACTCGTTCTCATTCTCTACAGACTGGGAAGGAACCGGTCCGGTTGAGTATACGGAGACGCAGGATGGGCCGGATCCGTTAAAAATTACGTTACTCATCCTGATCATCTGTTCTCTCGTTTTTATCGGGATTATACGGAGAAAGAGATTCCGGTAGGTGTGATTCTGTGGATATCGATACATCATCCAGATGAGGAGCAGGATAAGTAGTGGATGAGTAGTAAGGTAGTGGATGAGTAGTAAGGGTGGTGTTCATGTAACCCGGGGATATGGGAAAGGTCTTGTATCGTTCCTGATAACCGGCCCGTAAAAAAGGGAAAAGAGAAAAACAGGAGATTCTCATCTCTGTCGTGTATATTCAGAGCAGTTCGTGGACAAAAACGAATATCAGGTAATAAAGCGCGATTCCGAGCATGATGAGACCTGCAATAATCTGTATTGCCCGGTGATTCCCTGTAAGAAAGCCGATAACGTACCGGTTCTGGTCTGACGAGAGGAGTGAGAGAATGAGGAGAGGGACAGCCATACCAAATCCAAAGATGATAAACGTCCACATATTTGAGATAAAATTCACGGTCGTGGTTGAGAGGGCAAAGACCATGATGATGGATGCCGGGTTACAGGGAAGTGCCACCAGTCCGAAGAACCCTCCAAAGAGCCATGCAGAGAGAATGGGAGAATCAGTCATTGGGGTATGGATTCTTGGAAAGATTCTCCCGATATCGATACCTGCTATCATACCGATGCTAAAGATTGCAAGAAGCAGGTAGATGACCGGTCCGAGAACGCCTATTACCGACGAGGTTGAGAGCTCCAAAATATAGACAAAGACAAGGCCAAAGAGAAGCATCCCTGAGATAACGCCGGATGTCACAACCAGCCCGAGAAGGAGGGGAGAGATTCTTTTGTCTTTTGATGCCTGCCCCGTCAGGAAAGCAAGGTAGCCCGGGTACAGGGGAAGGACACAGACAGCACCAAGGGGAGTATATACTCCGGCAAGAAACGCTAACATCCATGTCTCCAGTACTGATTCTGTCAGCATACATCCTCCCGGTTCTGTGTAAGAAGCAGTGCCGGAATGGCGCCTGGCTGAAATACATACACAGCCCCATTCTTCACGCCCGTATCTGCTGCCTCCTCTCTGCCAAAAGGAATTGCAGATGACCCGGCAGGATTTGTATTATACCTGGAGCATTCTGAAAAAAAGGCAGCAATAGAAAGATTCCTGTTGCATAATGGTATATTCATGGGTACTACTCCTGTACTGTAAGAATACCTGAGCTTTTCAGGTTTTTGTATCTCTTCTGAATCGGGGTATCGGGTTAAGAAGACAGGATGTGATATGTACATGGTGATTCCGAGATGATACTTGAGCGCCAGGAACGCCTGGCCATTCTCATCCTTCTTGTTGTTTTACTGATTCTTGGTGTAGCATCGCTTTTTCTCAACAGTTCGTATGAAACATGGGCGGTCCCCTATGATGAGACACATGCTGACAAAACCCTTGTCAGTCATAGCGGTATTATCGAGTCAGTAACCGAAACAAAGACCGGAGGTCACCAGATCCTGGTTATATCCGGCGTTACGGTATTTCTTCCGAATAGCGATGCAGAGAAGATTCATCTCACCACCGGTGACAGAGTAACTCTTACCGGTGTGATGGGAACCTATAACGGCCAGCGGGAGATCATGGTAACAGACCCGTACCATCTGGAAGTTACTGATCCCGGGGTGAGAGGATAGTAAGGCTCATATCAACCTGTGAAACACTATGGGTGAGGAAGCCGAGGCTTATGATATCGATGGAAAGCCGGGCATAGGCGCTGAGAGAATCAGGGTTTATCCCTCCTGATATCTCGACTTTTACCCGGTCCCGCAATCCTCTGGCAGAGAGGAGATCCAGAGTATGCTGTAACGCTGCCGGATCCATGTTATCAAGCAGAATGATCCCTGCTCCCTGTTCTGCTGCAATACAGGCACTCTCTGCGTCCTCAACCTCAACCTCAACCACCCGGTATGGTGAGAACGATACGGCACATTCTACTGCAATAGGGAGAGAAACGAGGGCAAGGTGGTTATCCTTGATGAGAATCGCATCTGAGAGGGAGAACCGGTGGGGTTCAGCCCCCCCGATAATCGCAGCCTTCTTATCAGCAACACGGAGGCCGGGAGCGGTCTTGCGGGTTACCGCAACTCTGCAGGACGGGTTTATCGTTCTGACCTCTTCTACCGTTTTTCGTGCAGCAGTTGCAATGCCGCTCATTCTCCCAAGCAGGTTTAATGCAGTCCTCTCCAAAAGCAGGATAGCATGGGCAGATCCGGACCATGAGAGTACGGTATCACCGGCAGCAAGGACCTGTCCGTCAGAAACGCAGGAAAAGCAGGATATCCGGTAATGGATTGCAAGCCGTATTACCTCTGCAAGTCCTGCGACGACACAGTCCTGTCGTGTAATTATCTTTGCAGAGCAGTCGGAATCAGGGATAATAGCTGACGTGGTGATATCACCAAACGGGGAATCCTCCTCTACAAACCTGATAAGATCCCGGAGTGGAATATCCAGGGGGTTTTTTCTCAACACATCACCTGCATAATGCCAGCATCTTCTCTATCGCTTCCCGGGCAGGTTTGATATACGGTTCTGGAACAATAACTTCTGTTTTGTTTTCTTTCAGGCAGGCAAGCAGTTTGGTTAAGGTTATCTTCTTCATATCGTCACAGACTGCATCCTCATACCCGTAAAAGACAATACCGGGATGCAGGGTGCGAAGGCGGTATGCCATGTCCCGCTCGGTAAAGATATGCCAGGGTCCGTTATCCTGTGTTATCCGTGTCATCCCCCCGGACGAGGCGATATGATCAGAGCGGTTCTGAATATCTTCCGGGCATTCCGGATGGCAGATGATGGCACCTCCCCTGGAACGTGCATGCTGTATGTCTGCAACCGTAAACCGGGTATGGACATAACAATGCCCGTCCGGTGGTATTGGCACGATTGTCTTTTCTGGTATCTGTTTCTGTACATATCCTGCAAGATTGGCATCAGGACCAAAGAGGATGGTATCTTCAGAAAGTGACCTGACAACAGCAACGGCATTGCCCGAGGTACAGGTGATATCTGCGGCTGCTTTACAGGCGGCTGTACTGTTGATATACACAACGACCGGGGCAGACGGGTATCTCTCCCGTGCCTGCCTGATGATATCGGGAGTAAGGAATGATGCGAGGGGGCAGCCTGCATCCGGAGAAGGGATGAGCACGGTACGCTCCGGGTTGAGAAGTTTGGCAGTCTCTGCCATAAACATCACGCCACAGAGAACAATGACTTTATTTTCAGCCTTCTTTGCTGCAATGGCAAGTTCAAGGCTGTCCCCGGTATAATCTGCAATCTCCTGGATAAGAGGAGGCTGGTAGTTGTGAGCCAGTATAATAGCGTCCCGCTCTTTTTTCAGACGGGAAATCTCTTCGTAGATTCTATTCATCTTCCTATCACGAGTGGGTTAGTGAGATCCCGGAGGAGAGAGAGGATGGAGAGGGCCGCAAGGTAACTGGTAGCCGGGTTGTCAGGTGACGGCTGATTCGTTATTTTGATATATGCCTCTCCAAATGCCCCTTCGACAAATATCTCGTGAATGTTACGCTCTACTGCAGGATCTGCATAAAGTTTTACGTCAACATGGCAGCCGGTTGCGAGTGCGAGTGCAACCGAGACATTCACGTTCTTTGGAAACTGCCTGATGCAGTCGTTTGCCTTTCCCTTAAAGATAAGGGTCCGCTTGTCAACAGACACATTCAGGCTTTTCGGGTTCTTGGTCGTGATGAGTTCAAGACGTGTTATTGGAGAGATCCGTCCGACAGTGAGGTTATCAAGACCCATAATGGCTCCGCTCGGGATGTGGATCTTTTTCTGGTTTTTTCCTGCAATCGTGATGAGTTCTTCGCAGAATGGTGCATCTGAGAGTGCACCAACGCTGAGAATAACGATATCCTTATGGTGGTTCAGTACTGTCGCTGCGTACTCTCTGACAGCCGATCCGGATGCAGCCTCAACAACCAGGTCAAACGGTTGCCTGATGAATGACTCAAAATCAGTATACCCGGGTGCGCCGGTCAGGGATGAGATTCTCTTTACGTGTTCGGGATCTTTATCAAATAATGCAATTATTGAGAATCCATCCTGGTTTTGAGCGATTATCTGCCCAACATTCCCACAACCAAGCAGCCCGATCGTAACCATTGTCTACATATTAGAAGGATGAGATTTAATCACTTTGTTTTTACCGGAACCGGTGTCATGCTGAGAGCATTTATTGTTTTCTGACGGATAGTATGACACGTATGGCAGGTGAGGATGGGGGCAGCAAGAATCCGGTATGGCTGCAGAACCTGTACGGAAAGCAGGTATGCATCCTGACATTTGGATGCACCTACAACGAGGGCGACTCAGAGAAGCTCTGTGTCGTCCTTTCTGATGCCGGGTGCCAGATAGTTGATTCCCCTGATAATGCAGACGCCATTATCATAAACACCTGTGTGGTAATCGCCAGAACAGAGAGGAAGATGAACCGCCTGATTGCCCGCTACCATGACCGTCTTGTGTATATTACCGGTTGTATGCCGCTTGCATACCCTGAAAAACGAGATTTACTCTCTTTTCATCCTGTTATCCTGCCTGACGAGATCCATGATTTATTTTTCCGGGTTTCTCACGATATCCGGGTTGCCGGGTATGCCGGATCCTCTGTGGTGCAGGTCGCGAAGGGATGTCCTGGTCACTGCTCCTACTGTATCACAAAGCGTGCCAGGGGAGGACTGGTTAGCTTTCCTGCAGATGAGATACTCCTGCAGATACGGGAGATGGCCGGATCCGGTGTTGCAGAGATACGGCTTACCGGCCAGGATGTCAGTGCCTATGGACTGGATCGGGAATCCCCCTCTCTCCCCGCGCTTCTTGAAGAGATAAACCAGATAGATGGAAATTTCATGGTCCGACTCGGTATGATGAACCCGGCAACACTCCTCCCGGTACTGGATGATCTTCTCAAAAACCTGCACAATGGCAGGATCTTCTCGTTTCTGCATATTCCGGTCCAGTCGGGATCTGACCGGATACTCTCTCTGATGAATCGCGGGTACCGGGTGAGTGATATCGTATCGATCGTTTCTGCCTGCAGGAAAGCGGGAGGTATCAGGATTGCGACCGATGTTATTGTGGGATTTCCGGGTGAGACAGAAGAAGATCATACTGCTACCATGGATCTTTTACGAATGATGAGTCCGGCAATGGTAAATATCACCCGGTACTCACCGCGGGAGGGTACCCCGGCTTTTTCTTTTCCTGATATGCCGGATCGCATCAAGAAGGATCGTTCCCGCATGCTGACCCTGCTCCGGGATAATTTGTTGCAGACAGCAAACCGGCAGATGATTGATCAGGTTCTTCCGGTTCTCGTCACGGAAAAGATACGCCCCGGATCGGTTACGGCACGAACAAGGGGATATCATAACGTGCTTGTTTCATGCGATCCGGACCCGGGGACCCGGGGTCTTGTGAGGATTACCGGTGAGAAGACGCATTACCTTACCGGAGAATTGATCTCCTGATTCAGTACCGGCTCTGAAAAATTCCTATTTTTCTCCATATTCCTGTTATTTCTCCTCTTTTGCTCCCTCTTTATAAAAAACCGATCCCAGGGACTCTTCTTTCAATAATTTCCTGTAATTCGATCCTCTTTTTTCGTACTGACTGCCGACTGTTACAATCTTGTAATTTCTTATGTATATCATCATGAGGTTTATGAACCGATCTTTTAACGCAAAATCAGGTAAAAACAGAGGGATTTATGACCGTTCCGAAGGAGTAAAGAACAGGGTATAGCATACGTGGATAGGATGGATGATGTAATTGAGAACGGGTATACCCGTCTGATTGAGGTTATCAGGACCAAAGGAGAAACGATCGAGAGCATTGCTCTGGAGATCAGGAAGAAGAATACAGCACTGTTCACACGGATGATCGAGATGACCGCTCCTGTCATATCCACAGCCGGTCTCCAGATGCTTGAGATAGGGAAGGTGGATATTCACGGTGAGATGTATGATACCCGTCATTATGACGAGAAGATGATCCTTTTAGGAAAGAGTGAAGAGATATCGGTGGCGAGACCTGATGATTTCAACAAAAAAGTAACAGACCAGTTCTGTATGCTCGGTGAGAGCGGTACTCTCTACGAATTGATGTACAGCCGGGATGATCTTGTCGTAGACTCGTACCGGGGAGAACTCTCTCCAGAGGATGCAATTGCTCTGTATGGTTACGATATCATGTACATGCTCTACAAAGCAATGCATCAGTACTGCACCGGGCAGGAAGAACTGGTGGATGCACTCAAAAAGACTCTTACCTTTATTTACGGGTCACAGGAATCCGGATCATGAGAAAAACCTGAATGTAAACAAGGTAATATATACGGGATTTCCGGGAAAGGGAAAAAAATTCTGCTTTTTTGAAGCAATGAAACAGAACCGGATCACTTTTGAATAATTCAGGAAAAGAGTGGGCCCGATGCGATTCGAACGCATGACCTCCCGGTTATCAGCCGGGTGCACCACCACCTATGCTACGGGCCCAGATGTGCTCTATTTAGTTGGATGGATTCACGTTTAAAGGTTTTGAAGACGGGGATCCCAGGCGCACAACGCACCAGACCGGTCAAGTGTGCCCCTAAACGGCGATTACACAAAAGCGCTGGTATCTGTGAAAAACACAAAAGTCACGGTAATCGTTGCGGTCTGAACGTTCAGGCATCATTTACTAAAACCTGAACATACCAGAAGTACTGCAATGACCGAGATATTGGTGAACCAGTCATGGGAGGAGATGCATGGAGCATACTTATCTCCTTGGGAATGAAGCGATAGCCCATGGATCCCTTGAAGCACCTGTTGATTTTGTGAGTGGCTATCCCGGAACACCGTCTTCAGAGATAATTGAGTTTCTCAGGTATCATCCCGGCAGTACCGGTCATATCGAGTGGTCAGTCAATGAGAAGGTGGCATTTGAGGAGGCACTGGCAGCATCATGGTGTGGGTTGCGATCCCTTGTTACCATGAAACATGTCGGGTTAAACGTAGCATCAGATCCCCTCATGACGAGTGCGTATACCGGGGTTACCGGGGGATTCGTGATCCTCTCAGCCGATGATCCGCATGCCCATTCCTCACAGAATGAACAGGACAGCAGATGTTATGCCCAGTTTGCACGGATACCCTGCCTGGATCCGGCAACGGTCCAGGAGGCGCATGATATGTGCCGGGATGCCTTTGCATTGTCAGAAGAATTTCAACTTCCCGTTCTTTTACGGCCGACAACCCGGATCTGTCACTCAAAGAGCGATGTCATGCTGGGTGAGATTCAACAAAAAACCCGTAATGGTCATTTTGAGAAAAACCCGGCCCAATATGTTGTCATTCCTGTGCACACCCGCGTCCTTCACAAAAAATTAAACGAGAAGCAGCCGGGGATCAAAAAGAGGCTTGTTGAACTGGGATATAACCGGTACGAGATACACGGGACAGTTGCGGTGATTGCCGGCGGGATAGCAGCGTCCTATGTCAGGGAGGTGCTTCCTCCCGGTATATCGTATGCACAAATAGGTGCCTACCCGGT